>CAJQQJ010000384.1 GCA_905480445.1 uncultured Alphaproteobacteria bacterium
CAAAACCCAGAAATGGGGCGTGAAACCATGCCAAATTGGCTATATCCAACCCTAAAAGTTGCAAATAACTGATCCTACTGGAAATCCATCGCTAATTCGGTAATGTCAGACGGGAAAATAGGCCTTATACTGAGGTCTCTGACTGTAACTTTCTCCAGCTAGGTTTTCCAAAATCACGCCCAGCAGCAAATAATTGGTGTTTGAATAGTCGAACCGCTTACCTGGTACGAACAATACAGGCAGGTCATAGGCATATTGAATTGCTACTTCTGGAACCTGTGTTTTCTTCTGGTCGATGAAAACTGATTCCAGATAGCGATCATCATAGTAGTCCGGCAAACCTGATGACATCTGTAACATCTGTTTGATGCTCACACCGGCGAGCCCGTTGAACCCCTCTACAACATCCCTCGATAGCCATTGAGCGGCCGGGTCTTCCAAGTTCAGTCTTCCGTCTTGCACCAGCTGTAGAATCAAAACTGCCGTGAAAATCTTACCAATAGAAGCAATCGAAAACGGCGTATCAACGCCAGTGTTTTCCGTCGCGATAGACTTGGATTGACCGGCAACAACTACGTGTTTGATTGAAGCTATTGGATCGGCTTGTACGGTGGACATAGCAAAGAGAGCACAAAGGACAAGGAACGCTCTTGCCAACTTCGGTCCAACAATCAATCTCGAAGTTTTCTTTGAGCAGGTCACAGATCAATCATTTCGATATAGATACGACGTACTTCGATACTAAATTTTTGCATGCCCCGACCTTAAAGGCTGCGCACTAAGCGTCAACCTATTCGTATCAAAGTCAAATTTCTTGTCACCAAGAAGAGTTAACTAACTTTGGATCAAACAAAATTCCTGAGTGAAGTTGTATCGTTGAAGCAGATGTGAATTCATATTTCGGGATAGCTAAGTTTTTGGGCGAAGGTCCCTTGCGAATACGCCCTGAGAGATCGAAGTGGGCTCCGCTGCAGGGACAATACCAACCGCCGTAGTCCCCGCTCTTGTCACTATTTTTTTGTCCAATAGGCACACAACCTAGTCGCGGACAAATACCGACCATGACAAGCCATTCCGCAACAAGAGTCCTCTCTTCATCCAATTCTGGAAAAGGTAAACTCTCGACGTCAACCGCTCTTGCGGCAACGATCTCTGCCTGGGTCCGATGAGCAATGAAGATAGGCTTGCCTTGCCAAGTAACTGTCGCTCTTTCTCCAATAGCAATTCCGGACAAATCAACAGTCCCTTCTGCGTAAGCCGCTGCATGCGCCTCTATTTCCGCTTCTGTTGGATTGAGACTGTTAATCAGTGGCCAAACCGCAAAAGCACCACCAACGGCAGCTAGAGTTGCAGTGGCAGACATCATAAAGTCTCGTTTGGGTTTATCTGGGCTTGCTGATTCGTCTCGGCACATTGACTGTTCACCCTTCTAGGTTAGGTAGATATAGGTATAGAACAGCTAGCAATCAAGCAGCGTGCAGACAGCTAACCAACAAGCAAAAGGGCAAGACATGAAACAAAAGATCTATTTCCTCGTTTATGACGAGGTCGAAGTACTGGACTTCTCTGGTCCCTTTGACGTTTATTCAATGGCGAATGTGGCGGCGAACAACAAGGGTCAGGGTGACTTGTTTGAGTTGCTCACGCTCAGTCCCACTGGAAAGACAGTTACAGCCATGCACGGTCTGTCGATCAATCCCACCTATTCCATTGACGACTGCCCAATTGGGGCCGACGATATCTTGATTGTGCCGGGTGGAACGCTGCCATCGGTCAATTCATTCTATGACACTTACCCCACCATGCTGCCCTGGATGACCGCACAAAAGGACCAGGTGAAAGTCTTCGCATCCGTCTGTATCGGCGCATTGATTGCGGCTCCCGCCATGGCCTTTGAAGGCAAGAAAACCACAACGCATCATCAGCTTCTGGGCCAGCTTGAGGCCTTGGTTCAAGGTCAAAACGCCGCCGTCATTCCCGGTGCTCGCTATGTTGATAACGACGGCACGCCTAACATCATGTCCTCGGCCGGTGTGTCGGCTGGCATGGATCTGGCTTTCTATCTGCTCAAGAAACTGACCAACCAAAACATAGTGAGCCAGACAATGAACATCATGGAATACAACGGCACGACAAACTGGGTGAACAGCTGATTAACCGGTATCGGGCCTAGCCCTCTAACTTGCGCTGGCCCAATCTGGGGTGAAGCCGTCCGGCAATAAGAGCCGCCGTCATGAGACCCATTGCGGCGATCCCAAACACAGCCGGCAATGGCCCTGCGAACAAAACCAACCTAGCCGCACCTGGTGTGAGAATCCCTGACACATCTCGGTAGGTTGCGTAGATGGCGCTCATTTCTGTGCGCTCTGACGGTTTCACGGCCATCAAGAATGGCAGTCCGCCACAAACATCCAGTACGATCAAGAAGAAGGAAGCCAGCATCAACAAAGCGATTGTCACCCAAGGCATTGCATTCAACAACATCGCGGCAACAAAGAAGGTCGCCGACGCAGTGAAACCAAAGCGAACAGCAAAGCGGATCGACCTACTCTGTATCCATTTCAGTATGAAAGGCGCAGTGAATAGCAAACCATTGGTGACGGAAAGTGTGATGCCGCCAATCTGTTCACTCAGGCCTGCCTCAACGGCATAGATCGGCAAATAAACGATGTAGAACCACCAGCCACAGGACCGGAGCACAGCAAAGAGCCAACCTGCAATCAAACGTGGTTGCTCTAAGAACCGAGGCAAGAATGCAAGCGGGTTAGTTGGCTTGGACGTGGCTTTGCGGATCGCCTTGCCGTCACCCAAACGCATGACCCAAAAGACGGCTAGCAAAACAACTGAGGCCGCGATGGACAGCAGAAAAGGTGCCGGGCTCCACAAATCGAACAACCAGATGCCAAAGTATGGCCCGATGGTCCAAGCAGCGCCCGAATAAAACAGCCGCTGTGTCTCGCAAGCGGACAGGTTATGGCGCTCAACATAGTCGAGGACATAAGCGTTCAAAGCAATGGAGAGGATGGCAACTCCAACCATGTTCAAAGCCAATCCTATCGGCACAAACAAAGGGTCGCCGGACATGACTGAGGCGACACCTGCCACGTTCAACAATACAGCAGTACTAAAAAGGTAACGCCTAGGAACAGCACGAGCTACCCATGGTGTGAGCAAGGTCGACGTCAGGGAAAAAAGACCGATCATGAAGTAGACTTCACTGACTGTTTCCGCATCGCCCAAAGCCTTGTACATGGCGATGGGAAAGACCGAGACCAGCATGCCCCGCGCCATGGCCTCTATGCCAGTCAGAACAGCAAAACCTTTGACGGTTGGGGCCGGTGTTGGGCGGACTTGACGAGGGATACGGCGTAGAAACATGGGCGGTCTCGGATAAGTTTGCTGACTTTCCCAAAACGCCTATTTCTAAGCCCTGTCTGTTATGTATCCGACCTCAATGTCGGAAAGCCACTCATCAATGGAAATTTATTTCTGTTCAGCGCTTATGTTAGTCACCAAGGTAGGGCTTGTAGACAGCTGCATCACAGGTAATTTCCTTTGAAAGAGCCGTGTCGGCCAGTTGACGCGCTCCTTTGTTCGTCGCCTCAAAACCCAAGTAGCAGGTCTTGGTTGGGTCAGAATCCAAGGACAAAACAATCAAGCTCGAGAGTTCGCGGTAAGTTTCAACCCCTGAGCCATAGATCCTAACAATCAGCGCGAAAGGGTCACGGTTTTTATCGAGACGCCACTCAACTTTGCCTTTTCTGAGTCCTGGAAAAGCAATGATTTCACCGTCAGACGCTTGTGCATGATCGACAGTCTCTTGATAAAAAGACTTACTCCAGTCCCCGACAGTAATAAAGGGTCCGTCCCGCACGTGCCCCAACTCGAAACCAAAATCGAAGTTGTCGCGCGTGCCACAGTAAAAGAGACCATCGTCCTTATCTGGGTTAACAGCGTCGCAAGTTTCGGGGTCAAAATCCATATAGGCACTGGTCTGTGCCGAAGCTGACCCGACAATGAAAAAGGCAACGGTCAAAGCCGCCGCGCAAAATAGAAGTCTCATGATTTTCTCCTCCGCCTGGTAAAAGTCACCCTAATCCCTCACTATGAACCTAGCCTGAACGCAGTCCTTTTCAAGCCAAAGCTTGGAAAAGCGTGACAATGGCTGTGACGGCCAAGAACGCCAAGATGATGCCGCGTAGGTTAAGGTGGGAGAAGCGGTTGAAGAGAATGGCACCCGTCCAGACTCCCAACAGGATTGCTGGCGTGGATAAAGCGGCGTAGACGACAGCCTGTAAACTAATCAGGCCAACCAGGAAAAAGCTGATCACCGAAACAGCGATGACACCGCCTGCCAGGGCCGCGATGTTGGCGCGGGTTAAGCTGGCGTCTTCTCCCCTAGCCAGCAAGGCAGTCGCAAACAGAGGCCCTGCCATCCCCGTCATGCCTTGAGAGAAGCCGGAGAAGATACCGGCGGCAATGATCCCGCTACGCGAGAGTAGGACCGCTAATTTGTCTTGCATCGCAATAATCGCCACGAAAAAGAGCACCAAAATAGAGATCAGGACCTTCATCACATCTGGCTCAACAACTTTGAGGAACAAAGCGCCAATCGGTACGAAGACAATGAACATGAGCAGCATAGGTAAAACAGTTTTACGCTCAGCCTTGCGTAAGACCACAGGCAACAAACCCAACGATACCGGGATTTCGATCAACACCTCGATGATCACAGCCTCTACTGGGCCATAAAGCACCGCCAGTGCTGGTACCGTTAACAGCGCGGAACCAAAACCTGTAAAACCTCTGATAATACCCGCGATATAGACAACGACAAAAAGCAGTAACAACTTGCTATCGAGGTCAATTGTAGCATTTAGGATGGTAATGGTCTCAGGCATGAGGTTTCACTAGTGAAGGGGTGAGGCTTAAACAAGCCTTATTGTTCGGATTTTGAGTCTGGCGGTTTCTTTGTTAAAATCACGTTATGGCTAACAAGACACAAAGAACCACGGCTTCGGTCGAAGACTTCATCGCCGCCGTGGAACACAAGGGCCGTCGTGAAGACAGTCTGATTCTTCTCGAACTGATGAAGCGCGCAACAGGGTTTGAACCCGCCATGTGGGGTGATAGCATCGTCGGCTTTGGTGAATATCATTACAAGTATGACAGTGGCCGTGAAGGTGATTTCCTCATGACCGGCTTCTCTCCGCGTAAAGCCGCCATGTCTGTCTATATTATGCCAGGCTTCAATTTGTACGAGGAGCAGCTTGCCCGTCTCGGCAAACACAAGCATTCAGTTTCCTGTCTCTATCTTAGCCGGTTAGACAAGCTCGACCTGACAGCCTTAGAAGAGATGGTTGTTGATTCCGTTCGCCGGATGAAAGAAATCTCTGTGCGGTGGAAGCCCTAGCCTGTGCCGCCGAAAAGTGGGAACCGGTTTTCGGATTGAGGCACGCGCATAATAACTAAGCAGCTATCACCTTCTTTGCTGTCCACCACTTACCAAACAACAGAAATCCAGCAATCGAAAGATTAAGAACGTTCCAAGCAATGCCGTGCAAGAAGGCAGCGGTGTAGGAGCCTGTCCAATCATAAATCTCTCCGGACAGCCAGCCACCCATCGCCATACCAAGAACGGTTGCCATCAACACCAGCGACACACGCCATCCGGCCTCTCTCGATGGGAAATAGTCTCGAACCATTAGGGCATAAGAGGGAACAATCCCACCTTGCGACAAGCCAAAAAGGGCCGACACCAGGTAAAGCGAGGCCAAGCCGTTAAAGGGAATGTACAAAAAGAGCGCTAAACACTGAAGCGCCGAACCCAGTATCAAGGTGCCAACACCACCAATATAATCAGCAACGTAGCCTGAAACCACCCGGCTTATCACACCAGTGACAAGCATGATGGATAGCATTTCGCCACCGGGAAAGGCACCATAGCCAAGATCAATGCAATAGGCGATGATGTGAACCTGCGGCATCGCCATGGCGACACAACAAGCAAAACCCGCAAGCACAAGCAGGCTATATAGAACTGGCTTTGAGATAGGTAGTCGACCAGCGAACTTGCTCGCACTGACGGCTTCTTTGGTATCACCCAAATAAGGGCGACGGCGGATCAACCAACCAAGTGGGATCATAACCAACAGACAGACTGCACCCACAACGAAGTGAGCAGTTTGCCAACCAAAGAGCGCAATCAAATGCTGAATGATCGGCGTCCAGATCGCTCCGGCCAGGTAGTTGCCGGACGCACAGATAGCGACTGCCAGTCCTCGGCGGTTCAAAAACCAGTGGGAAACATCCGCAACCAAGGGTCCAAATATAGTTGAACAGCCAAACATACCGATGAAAACCACATGAACGACGATATAGAACCAATAGCTCTCGGCGATGGCAACGAGAGAGAAACCGACAGCCAGCGATACTGCCGATATCATGATTGGCAAGATGATGCCAAAGCGGTCAGCCAGGCGTCCCATGAAGATACCACCGGCTGCAAACCCGATCATGTTCAGCAAATAGGGGACCGAAGCAGCGCCTCGGTCGATGCCGAACTTCTCTTGGACCGTCGATAGCACAATGATAGTCGACCAGATACCAACACCACCCACTGTCGCTAGCAACAGAGACAGTAGGAGACGCAGCCATGAATAGCGGCTGTCTTGCTCAATGGCTTTATCGATTGCTTGCATGAAGTTGGTGTCCAGTTAGGCTCGGTTAACTGAACTGAGCCTTAAAGGCCTCTGCCCCCTTTGTCGAGAAACTAACCACGCGGCTGTCAGGTAGGCGTTTTGCCCAGCCCAGGTCATAAAAACGATCAAGAAGCGCTGCGCCCATGCCGCCTGCCAAATGAGACCGGCGGTTAGACCAATCGAGGCAGGCCTTGCAAACAGGCCGTTTGGCCTTAGACAGCACAGAAAGATCGATGCCAAAGTCTGCCGCAAAGACCTCACCATGTTTAGTGAGCAATGGCAGGTCTTCTTCCAACTCTATTATACCTTGGCTCAATAGCCCGTCATAAAGTGCGACCCCCATGTCACCGGCTAAGTGATCGTAACAAACCCGCGCCTCTCGCATTGCTGGATCTTTGGGGCCTGGTCTGACTCTTTGCAGTCCATTACGCGCCGCAAGCCCCATCAGCCCTTCAAGGACAGAGGCTACTTGATCATCAGCCAGCTGGTAATAGCGGTGACGGCCCTGCTTATCGACTTTCACCAAGCCACCCTCCTCCAACTTAGAAAGGTGTGAGGAAGTGGTTGCAGGGGTGACACCCGCTTCTTCCGACAGCTCCCGCGCCGTCAAAGCGTAGCCGGTCATCAGGGCTGTTAACATGTTGGCTCTAGCGGGATCTCCCACCAGTGCCGCTACCTTCGCGATGTCTGGTCCATTTTTCATAGTTCGATCATCATCGAAACGTTCTGTCTTGTCAATAGTGTAGAAGAGACCTCTATCAGCCACCACGTCATCCCGGCGCAGGCCGGGATCTCTTTCGAATTGGAACTGAGGTCAAGAGATGCCGTTCTTCAACGGCATGACGTATCAAAAGGAACCAAACAACATGCCACTCACCTGCTTCTTTC
>CAJQQJ010000385.1 GCA_905480445.1 uncultured Alphaproteobacteria bacterium
TGCAGATTCAGAGATGGCATTGAGAAACGCCCGCGATCTTTACACCCGTCGAGGTGAGGGCGTTTCCATCTGGGTTGTCGCTTCCGCAGATATCGTGGCATCCAATCCCGAAGAAAGCGGCACCTTCTTCGACCCGGCTGAAGACAAAGCCTACCGTCACCCAACATTCTATGAGGTTCCAGATGATGTCGAATTCATCTGACGCTCTATTCAACTTTTGCCTCCGTTTGGGCGACAGCAATTTGGTCCTAGGGCATCGCCTATCTGAATGGTGTGGACATTCGCCGATCCTTGAAGAAGACATGGCTTTGATGAACGTTGCCTTAGACCTTCTCGGCCAAACGCGTGTTTTGCTAACCTATGCTGGCGAAATAGAAGGCAAGGGCAGGGATGAAGACAAACTAGCTTATCATCGTGACGCCTTTGATTTCCGCAATGTACAATTGGTGGAAAATCCAAATGGTGATTTCGCGCAAACAATCGCACGGCAATTCTACTTCGACATCTATCACTACTTATTGCTTGAGAAACTGTCAGTCTCTTCTGATCAAACTCTGAGCGATCATGCCAACAAGGCGCTAAAAGAGGTTCGCTACCATTGCCAGCATTCTGGTGAATGGGTGGTACGCCTCGGTGACGGCACCGATGAGAGTCATGAGCGGATGCAAACCGCCATCAATGACGTATGGCGTTTCACAGGCGAACTCTTCACTGATACTGAAGAAGATGAAGTGCTTGCGGCATCTGGTGTGGTGGCCCTACCATCCAGTCTCAAACATGCTTGGGACCAGCAAGTTTCCGCCGTGCTCAATGAAGCGACTTTGGAAAGACCCCTCGACGTACCCGTTCCAGCAATGGGGAAAGCCGGCGCTCACTCTGAACATCTCGGCTATTTGCTGGCTGAAATGCAATACCTTCAGAGATCCTATCCAGACGCCTCATGGTAGAGTTGAGACAAACCTCTAAACAAGACGCGATTTGGGCCACATTACAATCTGTCATGGACCCAGAAATCCCGATTGTTTCAGTATGCGACTTAGGGATTGTACGTGATGTTTACGACGACAAAGTTGTCATCACACCAACCTACTCGGGATGCCCTGCAACAGAAGTTATTGGGATGGATATCCGTTTGGCTTTGGACAAAGCAGGCTTTGATGAAGTTGCCGTGACGACATCAACATCGCCGCCTTGGACCACGGACTGGATCACAAAACTGGGCCGTGAGAAGTTGACTGAAGCTGGCATTGCTCCGCCTGTAAAATCAAGTCAAAGCAAAACAACCTTATTTGCTGACAAGCCGGTAGTGTCTTGCCCAATTTGCAAGTCAGACGATACAATTCTTGTTAGCCAGTTTGGTTCCACAGCCTGCAAGGCACTCTATAAATGTGGAACTTGTTTAGAACCTTTTGATTATTTCAAGTGCATCTAATGTCCAATACACACTCTTTAAAAATTTCCGACATTCGACAAGAAACAAAGGATGCCATGTCCGTTTGTTTCGACGTTCCCGATGCATTGAAGGCAGACTTCGAGTTCAAACAGGGTCAATACTTGTCAGTGACGAGAGAATTCGATGAGGAAGAGTTACAGCGCTCCTACTCTATATGCTCTGCTGTTCAAGACAATGAACTGAGAATTGCTATCAAAAAAGTGGATGGCGGACGGTTTTCTACTTTCGCACACGAGGGCCTAACAGTCGGCGACGAACTGAAAGTCTCTCCACCGGCGGGTCGTTTCCATGCTGAGTTGGACCCAAACGCCAAGAAAAACTATGTGGCGTTTGCGGCAGGGTCGGGGATAACACCCGTCATCTCCACGATTAAAACAACACTTCTTTATGAGCCTAACTCCACTTTCATTCTGTTTTACGGAAACAAGACGGCGAGGGATGTAATCTTCCTCGAAGAACTAGAGGGCCTAAAGAATTCCTTCATGACTCGTTTCCGTGTTTTTCACGTTTTCAGTCGACAGGAAATGGATGCGCCTTTGTTGAACGGCCGACTGGATAGCGACAAGACAAAGGCCTTGTGCGACGCCTTTCTGGATGTTTCCTCGATAGACAATTTCTTCCTCTGTGGACCAGGCACTATGGTTCGCGATGTTAGACAAGCGCTTATGGATCAAGGGACAGAAGCGCGGTCGATCAAGATCGAATTGTTTGGTCAATCGAAAGAAGCCAAGGCAGCCTATGAAGAACGCCGTAAAAAGTTGGCAGCAGGAAATCCAGGTGATACCCAAGTAACAATCGTGAACGGTGGTCGCCGGATGTCCTTCCCGCTTGGTCAAGACGGAACGTCGGTTCTTGACGGCGCAATGAACGCTGGCGCAGATCTGCCATTTGCTTGTAAGGGTGGCGTCTGCTGCACCTGCAAGGCTAAACTGACGGAAGGTGAAGTTGATATGGCAGTCAACTACGGACTGGAACAGGATGAACTAGACGCAGGCTTTATCCTGACGTGCCAGGCACAGCCAACTACAGATAAAATCACAGTCGACTTTGATCAAAAGTAGGACAGGTTTCTCAATTGCACTCTCCTACTTTTGCATCTCAGGCTGCAGGGTTTACCAGACTTATTGGGCCTCTTTGGATAATCACAACCTTTCTGCTTTTTGCCGCCTGGTGGATGCCTCTCGTTGAAACAAGCCACATGTTACAATGGTCACCGAGCAATCTGTCTATATTGGATGGCCTAGTCCGGCTCTACTCTGAACAAGAATATTTCCTGGCAGGGATCATACTGATTTTCGCAATATTGGTACCATTCGCTAAGACTCTCTTATCGCTTTTCGTTTGGTACTTTTTGAACCCTGAAGAAACAAATGCACAGTCATTGCTGACCGTTCTGGCGCACTTAGGGAAATGGGCTATGTTGGATGTTTTTCTGATCGCGCTTAGCGTAATCCTGGTTAAAGGCATCCCAGGAACTGAAATAACAGCCACCTATGGAATATACATTTTCTTTCTGGCATTAATTGGCTCTATGGTGGCATCAACTTTTATGCTCAGGTTCTGCAAAAGGCAGTAGTTATGATCGACAAGCTTTTCCAATTGGTAATGTTAACTGTTGCCACTCTTTTTGTGAGTTTTACGTCAGCAGTATTGTTGATGTTCCTAAAAGTGTTGGGCATGCTGCCAAGTTTGGGCTCACCTGAAAAAGATATGATTTATCTTTTTTTAGGGGGCGTACTGGGTTTGTTAGCCGGAATAGCATTCTCAGTTATGCTCGTTCGACGTGATCCATACTATGTTCCTCATTTCCTACTCTCCACATTTGGCATTGCGATACTTTCCATTGTTTTCGTTGGCTCAGTCGGGCGATCATTCAATTTGGCTCTTTAGATATCCCTCTCAAAAAGTTTATCGTCCAGCAGGACTAAAGAAGCGGATTGCTAATTCACAAGCCAGCAGTAAACGCTATACTGCTCACGTGATTTGGAGGAATGCTACATGACGAATGATTGCCGCGGATTGGCTGTAACTGACGCGACCCCTGAAATGGTTGCCGCTTTAGAAGAATGCCATCTACAAGCCTTGGCCTTTTACGGCGATCCCGTCGCTTCTTGCGATCTTATTCTCCGTGAGCATCCCCAATTCATTATGGCTCTTTGTTTTAAGGGCGCCATGCTGTCTCAAGCCATGGAGACTAGAATATACAATGACTTTGTTGAAACAGTACGACGTGCTGAAGCTCTATCGGACAAAGCCAATACAAGGGAACTTGGCCACATAGCTGCTCTTCGTTCCTGGTTGGATGGTGATTTTCACGGCGCTGTTCAAAAGTGGGAAGAAGTAGCAACTGCTTATCCCTTTGACTTGCTTGCAATCCAGTTGGTTCATTTAAGTGACACCTTGCTGGGCGACATCGTTGGACAACGCGATTCCGTTGCCCGTGCTTTTCCCCTATGGGATGAATCTGTTCCTGGTTTCGAGTTTATATTGGGTTTCTACAGTTTCGGCCTCGAAGAGAACAACGACTACTACCGTGCTGGTCAAATGGCGAACCAGGCCCTGTCAATTCGCCCTGATCACCCTTACGCTATCCATGCCGTTTCTCACATTATGGAAATGCAAGGTAAAGCCGCCGCTGGTGTGAAATTCATGAACAAGCGTCGTGCCTCTTGGGCGGACAGCAATTTCAAAATCCACCTCCATTGGCATACCTCGCTTTATCACCTAGACCGAAATGACACTGGCGAAGCCCTAGCACTCTATGATCAGCACCTCAGCAGCGACGATGTCGAGGGCGAGAAGTACGAAGAGCTTGATGCAGCGGCACTGATGTGGCGTTTAAACTTGGTCGGCGTTGATGTCGGTGACAGATGGAAACATTTGGCTGACAAATGGATACCCAGTGCAACTGATACGCTCTACGCCTTCAATGACGTCCACGCAATGATGTGCTTCGTGGCGGATGGCAGAAGCGACGTTGCAGAAAAGCTCTTGAACGCAAACGAACGCTACCTTGGTCACGCCAATGACGCCAATACTGCCATGAGCCGGATTATAGGACTGCCTTTCTGCCGCGCTTTAAGTGCATTCGCCAAAGAAGACTATGACTATTGTGTTGATCTTCTATTGCCGCGTCGATACCAGACACACAGACTTGGTGGATCGTTCGCACAAAGGGACGTAATCGGTTGGACTTTGCTAGAGGCAGCCCTCAGGTCTAAACGTTACGACCTGGCATTGGCCTTAGCAAATGAGCGTTGCAGCCTAAAACCAACCAGCCCAATGAACTGGCAACTGGTCGCTCGCGCTCATGAAGGCCGAGGCGATAAGTCCCGAGCCAGCCAAGCCCGGGATAAGATGAGTGAATTGTTAGTGGCCTAGCGCATCACAAACGGATTGGCCATTGGCGTATCTGACGTGTTGATCCAAGTTGTCTTAGAACGTACAAAATCGTTGATTGCTTCCATACCGGCTTCACGGCCGTAGCCCGATTGATTAACGCCGCCGAACGGGGCAATGGGTGAAATCATACGGTAGGTGTTAACCCAGCAGATACCAGATCTGATTTTGCTGGAAACACGGTGCGCTCTCGCCAGGTCGTTTGTGAATATACCTGATCCCAGACCAAAGACGGTATCGTTTGCTAAAGCGATGGCTTCTTCTTCGGTCTCAAATGTCACCATAGACATGACTGGGCCAAACATCTCGACTTTCAGTGTTTCGATATCCATAGACGGACAATCAACTAGGGTTGGCTCAAAGAAATTGCCATCCTTGTGGCTGGCAGGCTTCTTGCCGCCAAAGACGATTTTAGCGCCTTGGGATTTAGCTTTCTCTAAGGCCTCGTTGATCAGCATGACTTGATTGGCTGTGCACAGCGGTCCCATCTGCGTTGCATCATCCAGCGGATCACCAATAACGATCTGCTTCGCAGTTTCCGAGATTTTCTCTATCAGCTTGTCTTTGATAGAAGAATGAACAATGGCACGGGTACAGGCAACACAGCTTTGACCTGAAGCACCAAAGTTACCAGCAATCAAGCCGTTGGCTGCGCTGTCTAGATCAGCATCAGCGAAAATCACCATCGGGGATTTACCACCAAGTTCAAGAGACGTGACAGCAAAAGACTCTGCTGAGTTACGAACGATATGCTTTGCTGTCTCAGGGCTGCCAGTGAAAGCGAGGCGGTCGATATCTGGGTGCATGGTTAGCGGAATAGAACAGTTTGGTGCATCACCCGAAATAATTGAAACGACTCCAGCCGGCACGCCGGCTTTCTCAATCGTCTTGGCGAATTCAAACATCGCACAAGGGGCCAACTCACTGGCCTTGAGGACGACGGTACAGCCAGCTGCCAATGCTGGGCCAATCTTAGTAGCAGTAAGGAACATCTGTGCGTTCCAAGGAACAACAGCGGCAACGACCCCAATAGGTTCAGGTGTTGTGTAGGCAAAGATGCCCGGCTTATCGATTGGCAAGGTTGCGCCCTGAATTTTGTCGGCGAGACCAGCGTAGTAGCGATAGTAATCAGAAACATAGCCCGATTGCATGCGCGTTTCTTTCGCAAGCTTCCCACTATCGTTGGTTTCTAACGCACCGAGATTATGCGCTACCTCACTTACTAGTTCAGACAGCTTGTAGAGAACCTGGCCACGTTGCGATGGCGTCATTTCAGACCAAGGTCCTTCTGTCAGCGCTCTGCGAGCAGCAGAGACAGCGCGCGCTACATCATCCTTACTCGCACAGGAAAACGTCGCCCAGGCTTCTCCAGTCGCTGGGTTGATAGTCTCCATGACCTGACCGTCACTACCTTCAGTGAACTCGCCGTCGATGTACATTTGGAAATGAGGGAATTTGCCAGACATAGTCCGTTCCTTGCTTAGAAGAATGATGTTTCGAGTTGATTATCGCGTGTGAAGCGTTTGACGGATCCTTGTTCGGCGTCGCCGAAATAGACACCGAAGTCACCAAGTCGGCTTTCCGACAGATAGCGGCGAACCATGATTTGTTCCGCTGAGTCTTTAAAGCCAGAAGCGTCTAGTTCTCGAATTTGAACAAAGCGTCCAAAGGCCGGTTCTTCACCGTCGGTTTCGCAACGGTAGATCAGATGCTGAGCCTTGAGATCTTCATAGACAGAATAAACATAGTCATTGCTCAACGACAGATTTGCAGCCTCAGCCAGTCTATCAATGTTACTGTTAGACCCGTGTTTTCTTTTAACTGGGATTGAAGGTACGTGCAGACCGTCTTCGTCCTCAACAACAAGCAAAGAACTGCCATTGCGAATAAGCGCACCAACTCTCAATGTCTCCGCTGTCGCGGCCTCAATGGCCTGTTCGGACAGTTTTTGAGAAAAGTAACCGCCACGCGCATAGCCTAAAGGTGCGTTGTCGGTCGTGTCAAATGCTTCGACTTTACCAATCATAAGAATATGGTCACCCGCATCAACCATTTCATGAGTAGAGCAATCGAACCAAGCGGTCACACCTTTAAAAACCGGTGAACCAAAGGGACCAATATACCAAGCCGTATCTGCGAAGCGATCCTCAACAGGTCGCGCAAAAGTGTTAGAGATATTCTGCTGATCTTCGGCCAGAAT
>CAJQQJ010000386.1 GCA_905480445.1 uncultured Alphaproteobacteria bacterium
TACAATCACTGATGCATTGTTAGGTGCTATTGCTGAGGGTGATATTGGCACTCATTTCCCGCCAAGTGACCCTCAGTGGCGCGGCGTGGAATCAGTTGTTTTCCTTGAGCACGCCGTGAATTTGGTCACACAACGTTGCGGTAAGATAGCTTCAGTTGATTTGACGATCATTTGTGAAACACCGAAAGTCACACCCCGTCGCCAGGAAATGCGTGAACGGTTGGCGGGGGTTCTCAAGATTGGGGTTGAACGAGTATCAGTTAAAGGAACGACTACGGAAAAACTCGGATTTACGGGCCGTGGAGAAGGAATTGCGGCCCAAGCAGTTGTGTCAGTTGCCTTGCCGCAGGATGGCTCCCTGTGACCAAGTTTGAGGTTTTCAAGCAAAGTGATGTTAAAGGAAAAATCGCCATTCTTGCCTCGACTTGGTTCTTTAGTGGCTATCTGCCCAAAGCTCCAGGGACCTGGGGAAGCTTAGCTGCCCTACCGTTTGGTGCATTGATAGATTTCTACTGGGGCTTAACCGGACTATGGGTTTTCGCTACGGCTCTTTTTGCACTGGGGTGTTGGACTTCTAACCTCTACGTGTCGATCTTCGGAAAAGAAGACCCAGGCGAAGTTGTCATTGACGAGGTTGTTGGTATCTTCGTTGTTCTGGCTTTCGTACCCTTGTCGCTAGTTTGGTACGCGGTTGCTTTTTGCCTTTTCCGAGTTTTTGATATCGTGAAACCTTTCCCCATCAACCTGCTAGATAGACATGTGAAGGGCGGACTCGGCATCATGATTGATGACGTTGTAGCAGCTGCCTATGCGGCGGCGATTGTCTTTGCGCTGTACCTAGCTTTCACTTTAACTAATTGATTTAAATATGTTTTCAGAAGCGCAACTAAATCTCGCACAACAACTGTTTAGGGCCCTCGAAAGCGCAGGCGATAAAGTTGCAACTGCGGAGAGCTGTACAGGTGGTTTGATTGCAGGGCTCCTGACCGACGCTGCTGGGTCTTCGGTTTTTTTCGAAAGAGGTTTTGTTGTCTATTCTAACGAAGCGAAACGAGAACTTTTGGGCGTTCGAGAAAAGAGCTTGCTAGAATTCGGCGCAGTAAGCGAAGAAGTTGCAATTGAGATGGCCGAAGGAGCTGTAAAAAATAGTTTAGCAGAGTTCGCCGTTTCTGTGACCGGCATCGCTGGCCCTGGTGGTTCGACACCAAACAAACCAGTTGGGCTGGTTTATATCGGCCTCTGTAAAAAAGGTTTAGTTGGCTCTGCACATGAGTTCAGGTTTGATGGTGATCGCAACGCCGTACGTATGAAAACTCTTGAAAAAGCAGTAAGAAATCTGACTGGCTATGTTCAGCGGTCTTAGTTCAGCTATTTCTTGAAGAGCTCTTCAGCGCGTTTTTCAAAAGCAGAGACCAGCTTTTTTTGTGCTTCACCGAACAGAGGCTCAATGACTTTAGATAAGATCCTGGAATTAAAAGAGAAATCGACTTTGAACTCGACTAGAGTTCCGTCTATGCCGTTTCGAGTTTCAGGCAAAAATTTCCAAAAATTGCTGAGGTGATTGAATGGCCCTTCTATCATTCGGGCCTGTATTTCCAGTTTTTCTGGGTCACTTTCGACTTTAGAAGTGAAACGCTGGCGCATTGCTTTGAAGCCAATAACAAGATCGGCAATCTTCCAGCTGTCTGCTTCTTTACCTATCCGTGCGCCAATGCACCAGGGCAGAAATTCGGGATAGGATTTAACATCGTAAACCAAATCAAATAGCTGTTCTGGTTTGTATGGAAGGAAGCGTTGCTCTTGATGTTTAGGCACGAAAACTCGCGTAATACGGGGTTAAGATTACCCCTTATGTAGTTAGGTGCCCCCGCCTCTGCAAGACGCGTCTAGTCCGAGATATTCACTATTTCCTGAATTTCGTTCAGTCACGACAAAACCGACTTCACCGGCATTTGGCCCAGTGCCATAGCCCATGTAGAAAAGACCCTTGCGTTCGAGCACGTTGTAGCAGATGACACCCTCAGCATCATTGTAGATAAAACAGACTTGGCTGTCTTTTACGAGCCACCGACCTGCGGCGTAAGCATCCTGAAACTGATAGCAAACTTTGCCGTTCGGGCCGTAGTACTCGGTCCAGGTGTCTCCTGATTCAATCTCGATGCCTTTCAAAGTATGATCAGAGAAATAGCTCGTGATTTCTGTGTCGTCAGTAACCTCTCTGTAATCCGCTGCTCGCGCCTCAACAAAGTAGAAAGGTAGAAGGAAAATCAAGGTAAGTAATTGTTTCATAACAGCAATTTCCTTCTATGCTTGCGCGTTTCTAGCTTCCTTAAGCTTCGCAAAATCCTCATCTGCATGATAGGAAGAACGCGTTAAGGGCGATGAGGAAACAAGTAAAAAACCCTTGCCATAAGCCATTGTTTTGTACTCCTCAAATTCGTCAGGCGTTACAAACCGATCAATGGCATGATGTTTTGGGGAAGGCTGCAAGTACTGACCAATTGTTAGAAAGTCGACATTGGCTGCCCTCAGATCATCCATGACTTGAAAAACCTCTTCCTTGCTTTCACCTAGGCCAACCATGATACCCGATTTCGTGAAAGACTGGGGATCTTCAGACTTCACATCATCCAGCAGGCGCAGGGAATTGAAGTAGCGTGCGCCTGGTCGAACTTCACTGTACAGCCGAGGCACTGTTTCCAAGTTGTGATTGAAGACGTCAGGTCTTGCTTCAACGACGATTTTGTAGGAGTCGCCCTTTTTGAGGAAATCAGGCGTTAGGACTTCGATAGTCGTGCCAGGTGAGGCTTCTCTGATTGCTTCGATAGTTTCAGCAATATGGCCTGCGCCGCCGTCGTCCAAGTCGTCTCGGTCAACAGAAGTGACAACTACATGTTTCAGGCCCATGGTATGGACGGCTTTCGCCACGTTAAAGGGCTCAAAAGGATCTAGTGCCAACGGCTTCCCAGTCGCGACATTGCAGAAGGTACAAGCACGCGTGCAAGTCTCGCCCATGATCATCATAGTGGCATGCTTTTTTGACCAGCACTCACCAATATTGGGACAGGATGCTTCTTCGCATACCGTTACGAGGTTGTTTTTCCTCATTATTTCACGGGTCTCGAAGTAGACCGGTGAATTGGGTGCTTTCACACGAATCCACTTGGGCTTGCGTGGGATTGGGCTGTCTGGGCGATTACGTTTTTCCGGGTGCCGTGGTTTAGCAACTGGTGTTTCGACCGAATTATCCATAATAAGTCCTCAAATGACGTGCGCTAGAAATGAATGGCGCGGCCGTAAGCGTCAAGCACTGACTCGTGCATCATCTCAGAAAGTGTCGGGTGCGGGAAGACTGTGTGCATCAATTCAGCTTCTGTTGTCTCGAGCGTTTTGCCGATTGTATAACCCTGGATCAGCTCAGTAACTTCTGCGCCGATCAGATGAGCACCTAACAATTCGCCAGTCTTGGCATCGAAAATCGTTTTGATCATGCCTTCAGTATCACCGAGAGCAATGGCCTTTCCGTTGGCAACAAAGGGGAACCGTCCAATGTTCACATCTAGCCCCTGCTCGCTGCAGGCTTGCTCTGTTAGCCCAAGAGAAGCGATCTGAGGCCTCGCATAGGTACAGCCCGGGATGAGATTTGGATCAAGGGGATGAACGTCTTTCGAGCCCGCAATTTTTTCGACACAAATGATGGCCTCGTGGCTGGCTTTGTGGGCGAGCCAGGGAGGATTAACAACGTCGCCGATTGCATAGATGCCTGGTTCTGCCGTTTCCAGCCATTGGTTTACTTTGATATGGGAGCGGTCCACTTCGACCTTTAGATCTTCAAGGCCAAGGTTTTCAACGTTGCCAACAATTCCAACGGCTGAAATGACTTTGTCGACCGTGATGGTTTGTCCTTTGTCATCCTCTTTGCCGCCCGCTTTGACGATTTTGACAGTTCCTTTGCCTTTATCAATGATTTCGGCCACCGAACCAGTATGAAAGAAGATGCCGTCCTTTTTTAGGGCTTTAAGGGCCAATCCAGAGATCTCATCATCTTCGACAGGTAGGATCTTGTCTGCCATTTCTACGACTGTGACCTCAACGCCGAGGTCATTGTAGAAGGAGGCAAACTCAATACCGATAGCACCCGAGCCAATGACCAAGATAGACTTAGGCAGTTCCTTTGGAACCATGGCTTCTCTGTAAGACCAGACGAATTCCTCATCGGGTTCAAGGCCAGGTAAAACGCGAGCGCGCGCTCCTGTTGCTAGGATGGTGTGCTTGCCTTTCAGTGTCGCAATCTCTTTGCCATCATTCTCGACAACGATTTCTTTGGACTTGGTTAGTTTGCCCCATCCATCGAAGATAGTAACTTTATTTTTCTTCAGTAGATGCTTGATGCCACCCGAAAGCTGTGCCGCAACTTTGCGGCTTCTGTCAACAATTTTTGTGAGGTCGAAGGACACGTCTTTGACTGAAATTCCGAACTGGTCAGCGTTCTTGATTAAGTGCATGACTTCCGCTGAACGCAAAAGAGCCTTGGTTGGAATACAGCCCCAGTTCAGACAAATGCCACCAAGGTGGTTGGCCTCCACTAAGGCAACTGACATGCCCAGTTGAGCACCGCGGATTGCAGCGACGTAACCGCCAGGTCCACCACCGATGACGATGAGATCGAATTCTTGCTTAGCCATGACGCTGCTCCTAAATCAACATGCCGAGAGGATTTTCAATCATCCCCTTAAAGGCTTGAAGGAAAGTCGCGCCGACGGCCCCATCAACAACCCGGTGGTCACAAGACAAAGTACAAGACATCATCGTGGCAATAGCCAGTTCACCGTCTTTTACGACTGGTCGCTTTTCACCCATACCGACGGCTAGGATTGCACCGTGTGGTGGATTGATGACCGCGGAGAATTCTTTGATGCCAAACATGCCAAGATTCGAAATCGAGAAGGAGCCACCTTGATATTCATCAGGCTTCAGTTTCCCGGTCTTAGCGCGCCCCGCCAGATCTTTCATCTCATCGGATATGGTCGTTAGTGATTTGCTTTCTGCTGATCGTACAATCGGTGTTACCAGGCCACCTTCTATGGCGACGGCAACGGCAACATCTGCATGATCATAGTAGAGTATGGAATCGCCATTCCACGAGGCATTGGCTTCCGGGACCTTGATTAGGGCTTTTGCTGAAGCTTTAATGATGAGATCGTTGACGGAGACTTTGATGTTCTCGTCTGAATCGTTGATTTGTTTGCGCATCGCCAACAGAGCATCCAGCTCACATTCAATCGTGAGGTAGAAATGTGGAATAGTCTGTTTGGCTTCTTGCAACCGGTTAGCAATGATCCCGCGGATCTTGCTGACGGGTTCTTCGCGGTAAGTTGTGCCAAGAAGATCTGCAAGTTCTTTCGCAGATGGTCCAGATAGAGACCGACTAACGCTAGGCGGCTTCGTTGTTGAGGCCGTTGGTCTGTGTGCCTCGACGTCCCGTTTTACAATTCGCCCCTTAGGACCGCTGCCTCGAATATCCGAAAGGTTGTAGCCAGCTTGTTCAGCTAGTCTCTTTGCCAAAGGAGAAGCGAACAATCTGTCACCTGACTGTTTCGTGACTGTTTCGCTAGTGACTTGTTCATTAGTTTGGGCGGCAACCGGTAACTCTTCTGCTATTGCAGGTGATTTAGCTTCCTCTGGCTGAACGGGAATTTTTTCTTCGTTTGGCTTGAAACTAGATAGATCAGTGCCGTCTTCGTCTTCTTCCAATAAGACCGCGATCACAGCGTTAACGGCAACGCCTTCCGTTCCTGCTGGTACGACGATTTTGGCAATTGTGCCTTCGTCGACTGCTTCAACTTCCATTGTCGCTTTGTCGGTTTCTATTTCGGCGATGACATCACCGCTTGCTACTTTGTCACCTTCTTTAACAGACCAAGCAGCTAGAGTGCCTTCCGTCATTGTCGGAGAAAGTGCCGGCATCAATATTTCTATGGGCATGCTTATCTCCTAATCCTTGTAGGTGACGGCTTTAACGGCGCGCACGATGTCATGGGCTTGGGCTAAAGCGAGTGCTTCTAGGTTAGCGGCGTAAGGCATGGGAACATCTTTCCCGGAAACCCGCGTCACTGGTGCATCTAGATAGTCAAAGGCCTCCTCCATTATCATGGCAGAGATCTCAGCACCGACACCCGATTGTGGCCAGTTTTCTTCGGCAGTTACCAAACGATTGGTTTTCTTCACCGAAGCAATAATGGTTTCCTTATCCAACGGTCGGATCGAACGCAGGTCTATGACCTCAGCACTAATGCCTTGTTCAGAAAGGGTTTCTGCTGCTTCGAGCGCTTTTCGAACCATCAAAGAGAAAGTAACAATCGTTACGTCGCTCCCTTCGCGAACCACTTTGGCCTTCCCTATAGGAACAGTCCAATCGTCAGTGTCCGGGACATCAAAGCTTTCACCGTAAAGCAATTCGTTCTCTAAGAAGATAACGGGGCCAGGATCGCGAATAGCAGACTTCAACAAACCTTTAGCGTCCGCAGCAGTATAAGGTGCTACGACCTTTAGGCCCGGAACATGGCTATACCAAGCAGCGTAACACTGTGAATGTTGCGCACCCACCCTGGAGGCTGCTCCGTTGGGTCCTCTGAAAACAATTGGGGATTTGATCTGCCCGCCGGACATGTAGAGTGTCTTAGCGGCGGAATTAATGATTTGGTCAATGGCCTGCATAGCAAAGTTGAAAGTCATGAATTCAACGATGGGCTTCAACCCCATGAAAGCAGCACCGACACCAATTCCTGCAAAGCCTTGTTCAGTAATTGGTGTATCGATTACCCGCTTCTTTCCAAATTCATCCAATAGGCCCTGGGAAACTTTGTAGGCACCTTGATATTCCCCGACTTCCTCGCCCATAAGGAAAACTTCTTCGTTTGAGCGCATTTCTTCAGCCATGGCGTCGCGCAAGGCTTCACGGACCGTCACAGATTTGGTCGGGCCGTCCCATTCTGGTTCGGGATCGATAGAGGTGACTGGTTGAGTATTTGGCGAAGTTATGGTCTCCTCCTGGTGCTTGTCCGCCACTTTCGCAACAGAAGCATCCGGCGCGGAAGAAGTAGAGACTTCGGTTTCGCCCTCTTCAAGAATAACGGCAATGGCAGTGTTTACAGCCACGCCTTCTGTTCCCTCAGCAACGAGAATTTTTCCGATAACACCTTCGTCAACCACTTCCACTTCCATTGTGGCCTTATCAGTCTCAATCTCAGCAATCACATCGCCGGATTGAACGTTATCACCTTCCTTGACGTGCCATTTGGCTAGATTGCCTTCTGTCATGGTTGGGGAAAGGGCTGGCATCAAAATTTCTATAGACATGAACAGCCCTCCTTAAGCGTAAACATCGGTGTAAAGTTCCTCGAGGGGTGGTTCCGGGCTTTCCTGAGCAAAGCTTGCAGCTTTTGCGACCCTTGCTTTGATCTCTTTATCGATCTGTTTCAGCTCTTCTTCTGTTGCAATTTTTTCACTCAGAAGTCGTTCTTTAAGCTGTTCGATTGGATCTTGTTCGGTTTTTACTTTTTGGACTTCTTCTTTCGTGCGGTATTTCGCGGGGTCAGACATGGAATGACCGCGGTACCTGTAGGTCATCATCTCCATTACCATTGGGCCCTTACCGGCTCTAACGTGAGCGACGGCCTTTTGTGAGGCTTCAAAGACTTCCACTACTGACATGCCGTCGACTTTAACTCCTGGAATGCCATAGGCTTGACCGCGTTGGGAAAAGTCTGATTTAGCGGAAGCCCTTTCAGTCGACGTTCCCATGCCGTAGCGATTGTTCTCTACAACAAAAATAACGGGTAAAGACCAAAGCGCTGCCATATTGAAAGTTTCATAGACTTGGCCCTGATTGACGGCGCCATCTCCGCAGTAAGCCACTGATATATTGCCATTGTCGCGGTAACGGTGCGCGAATGCTATGCCAGCCCCTAAAGGGATTTGAGCGCCGACGATACCGTGGCCACCGTAAAAGCCCTTTTCCTCGGAGAACATATGCATCGAGCCACCCTTACCACGGGAATAGCCATCAATCCGTCCTGTAAGTTCAGCCATGACACCTTCAGGTTCCATTCCGCAAGCCAACATATGACCATGGTCACGGTAAGATGTAATAACTGAGTCACCTTCCTCGAGCGCTGCTTGCATGCCAACAACAACGGCTTCCTGACCAATGTAGAGATGGCAGAAACCTCCGATTTGGCCCATGCCATAGAGCTGACCCGCTTTTTCTTCAAAGCGACGTATGTCGAGCATGGTCTTATAGAATTCGAGGAGTTGGTCGTTACTGACCTTAGACTTAGACTTTCTTTTGGCTTTCGTGGCCATGAGTCCCCCTGGCTTAAATAAAGGTCATATTTATTGACCTAAGAGCTATCTGAGACTTATGCGTCAAATTTGGACGCGTTGCAATCCACCATAACCAATTGTGAATAAACGTTAAAACATGGATTAACTAAAATAGAGTTAAGTCATTCGACACGAAGACTTTCGTACGAAACCATCACATTTTCAGCGTAGGAAGGTCGTGCGGTAAGCTTGTCGTAGTAGGCTGACAAGGCAGGTAAATCGGCACGGTCAATTGGTAGCGTGAAATAGCGGTAAAGCAAATGACCAAAAATCAAATCCCCGTAACCCAGATTGTCCCCGGAGATCCAATCTTGTTGTTCAAGTACAGGTTCGATTTTCGACAGGAGTGACTTTAACTGCGCCACAGCTTCGGCCAACATGGCCATGTCCCTGTCGGCTGCCGGTGTTCGCACGAGTGTCCAAAAGACTTTGTACATAAGCACAGAAGCAAAACTGCCCTTAGCCCAGTCAGCCCACATATCGCCCTTAGCGCGCTCAGCGGGGTCTTTTGGATAGATGGCCTCGTCGCCGTAAGTAGCGAGCAGGTAGCGTGTAATCGCTGTTGATTCCCACAAAGTTACATCAGGTCCATCCTGTAAAACAGGAATGAGGCCATGAGGGTTCATTGTCAGATAATCGGCCGTATTGTTTCCGCCAAATGCCCCGCCAACATTTACTCGATCAAATTCTTGACCCAACTCTGCCAGCGTCCATAAAACGGTTTGAACGTTGGACGAAGTGGCTCTGCCCCATACTTTGATCATTGAAATGTTCCTTCTGTAAAACTTTGACGAATGAGAAGATAGAATGCCAGAGCCAGTCGACTAGGGCCAGATTGATCTATGAGGCCGAACCAAACTTTTTGCGAAGGTTAGGTGTATAGCAGGTGGATGGTCGTCATCAGAAAGCAAAGGAAGCATCTCAATGTAGAAGAGATGCTTCCGTAAGGTCTTTTAGAGTATCGTTATTTCGAAAGATTAGTGGCCCGTTAAACCAAAGGCGCGTATGTCGTTTTTTGTGCAGCGACTTCGAGTGCTTCTTCGATTGTGAAGACGCCACCAAAAAGTGCCCGGCCGGTGATCGTTCCGGAAATCCCTCTCAAGTACTTCAATGTGGATATGTCATCCAAGGTCCTTACCAAGCCAGAAGAAATAACAGAAATATCCAATGCCTCAGCTATTTCTGTTGTTTGAGAAAAACTGGCTTCTGGGGATTCATCTTCATGGTCAATGTCGGTGTAAATAATGGCAGCAACACCGGCTTTCTCATAGAGTTTAGCGAGTGCTAGTGGCTCGAAAGCTGTCTCTTTCTCCCAACCGTCAATCACGACCTTGCCTTGTCTACCGTCAATAGAAACAACGATTTGACCAGGGTACTTGGTTGCTGACTCTGTAACCAGTGTGGGATCTGTCACTGCTGCACGGCCCAAAACAACGCGAGCTGCACCGGCATTTATCCAATGATCGATGCCAGTCATTTGCTGAATGCCTCCTGCGACCTGAACGTGGGCTTGGTCCATTGTAAGACGGAGAATGCTTTCGACGATTTCAGTGTTGTCTTCGGGTTTACCAGCTACCGCGTCAAGGTCGACAACATGCAACCATTCTGCTCCACCTGTTACGCATTGCTGCGCGGCTTCTAAGGGCGTTAAATCATAAACAACAGGAGAGTCCATTCGGCCTCTTATGAGATTTACACACTTGCCATCTTGGATTTCGATATCAGGAAAAATAATCATAGTGAGCCCTCGAAAACGTTGTCTGAAAGAAAACTGCTGATAAACCAATCAAGCTTAAGCGATCATTTAAAAGCGGCAGTTCTTGTCTCTATTGGCGACAGTTTAGCTGATTTGGTAGCCTTAGTCCAAAATCATCACTTCGCCTTCACGCATGAAGTTCAACATAACGCGAGCGCGCTCTTCAAGCAGATCCAGGTCGAGGTTGTCGCGTCGTAAGTGATTAACCCTTCTATCCAACTTCACTCGCTCCTCTTTGAGGTAGGCGAGTTCTGTCTGTGCTGCTTCAAGATCCTGAGATAAACGTGCCCAGGCTAGCAGTCCTCTGTCACCCTGAATCGAGTGAAACAGAAAATAGAGCACTAAGAAGATAGCAAAAACGGTTGGCGCAAATCTTCTGAGATGGCGGCCAAAGGCGCGAATAGATTCCATCAAATAGCTCAATTAAAATAAAGACTTATAAAACTAAGGCTTTTATAGCAGAGCCTTGCGACTCCTGCAAGTGCTCACGCCATACAAGGCCTTTAAAGGCCCAAAGCTTCACACGAAGCTTTGGTGGCTACGTTGAGTTTGACGACACGTTCCAGCATTTGGGTTTCATTAAGAAACTTGTCAATAATGCGAAATTTAAATTGACGACAACTGCCGTCCCCAGAAAGTCCAACAACAGCGTTCCTAGATTCTCTTCGCCAAGTCCCATCGCTGTGAGTTTTTCCGTTTTTCCAGGTCAGCGGGGATTGGAATCCAATCCAATGTACTTTGTTGTTCTCTTTTCTAATCAGTTCAATGATGCTTTCCTCACTGATATCTTGGAACTTGATCTGCCCTTGATTCAATCCAGCACGAATGCATTCTCTGACATCTCGTCCTTCACCATCGCCTTGTGATGTAACTGTTTGGCTGAGAAACTCACCTTCCACTGAATATACCTCTACAAATTCAATTGGTACTGAATGACAATTTCCGTCATCACTCAATCCTAAGGCAGTTGTATGGGCTACTCTTAGAAAGACCTGTTGTATGCTCGTGAACCCAACTGCTTCGCCGCTACTAGGTTGATAGCGCCAAGTAGGTTCGACATTATATCCAAAGCTGCCCCAGTTGTGACTTGATCCCAGTTCTGCGCGAATTTTATCCGCAAAATCGCTGAATTGCTCTGTTCTGTTTCGCATTTGGTCTTCAAATTGAGCGAGAGTAATCCTCTTGCGTTGCTTCTCTAGGCTTTCAACTTCGCCGCAGTTTTTTCGATGAATTGTCACAGATTTCACGAGTAGCTCTATAGGCGCTAACTTTCCTGGACTCATCAGTTCAGCCTCAGCAACGCTAGCGAAGGCTCGGAAACAATCCCCCTCACCTGTTGTCCCCGCAAAATCATAATAGTATCTTGCGCCAGTAAGGGTTTTCTGCCCATCGACCCATTTTTCATAGAGTGTCTCTTTTAGTTCGGAGACTAACTCTTTTGCTTCCATCCCAACGGTTGCATTTCTGTTGATTGCAAGAGCTCGGTTCATAGCTGCGACAGCCTGATTTTCCTTTGGCCAGGAGGCTGTCGCCAGGAAAGCGGCCTCCGCGTGATCGAGGAGTTGTTCAGACACACCCCATTGCTGACAGAAAACTTCTTCTCCCCATCCTGCGCCGGAATAGAGGCTGAAATCTTTATCTTTACGATAACCCTCTAATGTCGTGGGGTCATGGCTTAGCGGTGCTCGGAACAGCAAATCTACTAGTTCGCAAGTGCGATTGGGGCGTACGACCAGAAAACTAATCCGGCGTTCAGCGTAGTTTTCTTCGCCATTTAGTTGGTTGTGAACAAAGGGGTCGCCGGTTCTTTCCGGCAAGACGCGGACAACAACGTCTTCGGGCCTCATTCGTTCATAGTAGGCACGCACTTCTCGTTCAGATTCTTTGTGGTCAATATCTAGGATGGCGACCTCTTGCTTGGAGGATTGGCCAAGCACGCGTTCAATCGGACAATCCAATCGATTGCCTTCATGATAGCGGTCACCGCTCAGATTAAAGGTTCTAATGTCCAAATCTGTGCCGTTACTGAGGTAAGCCGCAATGGCGTTCTTTGGCCCTTTCGTTATGTATTTGAGGTTTTGCTCAGTCCTGAAACAGCGTCCCTTGTGGTCTCGCACTAGTGCGGTTACATCAATGACGTCATACTTCAGCAGTCCGTCTTTCACATCACCAAATTCTTCATGCCTATCAGTGACTACCAGTTCCAACGTGTAGAATTCAGGGTAATTCGTTTGATCAACAACAAACCTCATGTCTCTGATCAGTTTGTCTGTGAGAGAGGCTTTGTCAGTTAGTACTGGTATGCCATCCCGGCTTCCCTCAGGGCAGGATTGATTGGTGGCCACTCTTTCGTATTTCAATGAAACATCACTTAATGAAGAAACAACGATTGGAACGCTATCTGGATTGGCCTGCTGTTTGGTGGGGGAACTATCTACAACACTGAATTCAAGCCGCCCGCAAAGACCGCTCTGGAGTTTGACGACGAGACCAACTTTCCTCGTTTGTGGTGCAAAGACAGCAGGTTCTTTGACAATACCAAGCGCGGTTGCTGCCTCATCAACAAAGTCAACGTAATCGTTGGCTTGGCTTAAGAACCATTCATCAAATGATGCTTCGTAAGATTCGAGCGCCTGTTCGGCCTTCTTCAGTGTCGATTTAGATTTTTGTTCAGCCTGTTTAGCCTGAATCTTTGCTAGGAGATCAGCTTGCTTTTT
>CAJQQJ010000387.1 GCA_905480445.1 uncultured Alphaproteobacteria bacterium
GGACTTCTTTAACAATCATAATTCTGCTTTCACAAGCTATCGTAAAAAGGGGCAACGCCATCCTTTTCAAACCGAAAAGGAAAGGAATCATAAAGTTGCCAAACAACGACTTCATCGCCTTATAGCAAGGCTCTTGCCCGATCTGTATCGCAAACCCCACCAAACAAATCTAGTGCGACTTTTCATTGTATCTATATCACCAGGGTCATTGTTAACCGTGGGCACATACAAAGCAGGCTATTCCTTGACAGCCCAAGCCCACGGGTTTAGAGACCGCTTCAATTCCCGACACTCTCACTTCAGGTGATTTTATGAAAATCAACGGCAATTCCATTCGCCCTGGCAACTTGATCGAACACAAGGGCCGTCTCATGCGCGCCATCAAAATTGCGCACACACAGCCTGGTAAAGGTGGCGCCTACGCACAGGTCGAACTGAAGGACATTCGTGACGGAACAAAGATGAATGAGCGTTTTCGTTCCTCTGAGACTGTCGACAAGGTCCGCCTTGATGACAAAAACTACCAGTTCCTGTTTGCTGATGGCGAGCAACTGACACTGATGGATCCTGAGTCATTTGAACAGATCATTATCGATTCAGATATCATCGGCGAGCCTGCGCAGTTCTTGCAAGACGGCATGATGGTTAACGTTGAATCCTATGAAGAAGAACCAATCGGCGCAACACTGCCTGACACTGTGATCATGGAGATCACAGAAGCGGACGCTGTAGTTAAGGGCCAGACAGCCTCTTCATCCTACAAGCCTGCTGTCCTGGAAAACGGTGCACGCATCATGGTCCCTCCTCACATCGCTGCTGGTACACGTGTTGTGGTGAATACCGCCGAAGGCACCTACATGGAACGCGCAAAAGACTAAGTCAGTCTTCTCCCAAACTCTGGATATATAAGGTCAGTAATGGCACGCTCCCCCCTCATGCACTTAATGATCAAAGCCGCCGATAAAGCCGCGCGTGGTCTTAAGCGTGACTTCAGCGAAATCGAGCATTTGCAAGTATCGCGCAAAGGTGCGCGAGATTTTGTGACCAATGCTGATCTGACGGCAGAACAAACCATCAAAGAAGAGCTGGCAGCGGCTCGGCCAGATTTTGGTTTCTTGATGGAAGAGTCCGGTGCCTCTGGTCCAGAGGAAAAGCGTTGGATCGTGGACCCACTCGATGGAACGACGAACTTTATCCATGGTATCCCGCACTTTGCGATTAACATCGCGATTGAAGTCGTCGGCCAAATCGTTGCTTGTGTCACTTACGACCCCATCAAAGAAGAAATGTTCACTTCTGAGAAGGGCCGTGGCGCCTTTCTGAACGACCGCCGTATTCGTGTGTCTGAGCGTGAACGCCTTGAAGAATGTGTCATTGGTTTTGGTAACCAATTGCGCGACAGCAGATCCATGGAGCATGTCATGGGCCGTTTGGGCAATGTGACACAAAGTGTTGGCGCAACACGGCGTATGGGCTCGGCCGCGCTCGACATGGCTTATGTTGCGGCGGGACGTTTCGAAGGTTTCTACGAAGGTGGGCTAAAACCTTGGGACTTGGCCGCTGGTACGCTGCTCGTCAAAGAAGCAGGCGGCTCAGTACAAACCCGTCTAGAAGGCAAAACAGTCCTTGAGACTGGCGAAGTCATTGCTTCCAACACAAGAATTCACAATACATTTTGTGACTTGCTGCGTGTTAAGGTCGACTCTTCACTAAATTAACGGCTTTCTGCCTACTTTGTGCCCCAGTTCTTGGCGATGTTAGAGGCTAACCTCGAGACATCCCTGAATTGGAGCAAGACTTGTGTCCATCCAAAGCCGAAGCAATAGCGACTTTTTGCTTAATTCTTCCTTACTGGCATTGACTGCATGCTTGGTGCCTTTGTTGTCACAAGCTAATAGCGGTGGCATCGTCGCCAACAACAGCACACGAGGCTCCTTTGAGCAGCAATTAGCGCCCGCACCGACCAATATTCGACTATCTGCTCTAAACACCTCATACTCTGTCCCCTTAGTGTCAGAAGATTTTGAGAGCTTGCCATTGTTGAGCAACGACGGCGATTTGCATTACGTGCAAAGACCAGGCTTAAAGTACGATCCCGGCCTAGCGCGGTCCCAAGTCGGCACACCAGTCTATGTTGGCCAGTTCATTGACAGCAGCTTTGTTCCAGGATTACCTCTGGCCAAGGATCCCAGCTTTGCTGGGGGTGAACGCTATTACGGTAAGGTCACCCAACAGTTGGCGTCGCTGTCGCCGCGAACAACAACGACTTGGTCAGACGTCAATTCAGGGCCGAATTACGAAAGCAAACTTCTGGTTCCCAAACCTAAAACTCAAGCCTCGAAAAGCACTAAGAATTCCAAAGGCTCCGAGCTGAAGCCAAAATCCAAACCCGTTCTTGCTTTGGAACCACTAGCAACAAACCCACCCCAAAAGTTAGAAGAAACTAAGAAAACTTATCTGCCACCGCTAAAAAGCCAGACAAAAGAAGCCAAGCCCGCAGCAAAGATCGCAGAGGCAAAACCCGCGGCGGAAACGTCTCCTCAGAACGACGACAAACTGGTCGCACGAATTCTATTCTCGCAGACTGCATCAACACTGCCAACGTCTGCTGAAAACCAGCTGAAAAAGCTCGCGGTCAAGATCAAAGCCAACCCCACAGTCACGTTGCGTCTTAGATCCTACGCCGGCAGTGGCGACAGCAATCAAGGAACTGCACGCCGCCTCTCTCTGTCCAGAGCCTTGTCAGTCAGGAAGTTCTTCATTTCCGAAGGCATACCCGCCGAAAAAATGGACATTCGAAGCTTAGAAAGCGAAGCAGCAGGAAAAGAATCTCATCGATTGGATGTATTCGCCATCCAAGGACAGTCATGAATCCAAATTAGATAGTAATCAGGACCGAATACTTGTTTTCTTCTGTGAAAGATCAAAGTTTTAGCAGACAAAAACAACAAATACGTTTAGAAATGTCGTCTAACTATGAAAAAAGATTGGATTTTTTTCGATTCGTGGTTATGATGAGGGGATTTTATTTTAGAAATCCGTATTCGATTACACTATATATATTTAAAGTCTATTTGGGGCCATTAGTCTTTCCAACATATTTCAAGGGATGGTGACGTGGTAAAATTTATGCACAAGAACAAAAAATCTTACCGTTTCATCGGCACCAGTTTAATGGTGCTGTTGTCCAGCGCAGCCATGGCGACCTCTCTTAATGCACAAACGCAAACACGAGGTTCAGTGGATCTATCAAGACAAGGGGCTGTTTCTGCTTCACCTTACGCTCAACCGACTGTTTATCAGCAGCCGACGGTGTATCAAAAGCAACAACCGACTGTCTACCAACAGCAAGCAAGTTATGGTGCTGCTCCTTCTTCTTCTGCTGGCTTGACGACCTCTACACGGGGATCAGTGGACTTAGGTGGCGCTACACAAGCGGCCTATCAACAACCGACCGCCTACCAGCAACAGCCGACGGTTTATCAGCAACCCGCGGTCTATCAACAAGCAGCAACCACTGGTGCTCGCGGTTCGCTTGACGGCGCTGTCAGCAATCAACCCAGCGGCAACCAAGGTTACTACGTTGCCGACGGCGTTGGAACACCAGTTGGCATCGGCGGGACAACCGTCACCAGTCAATCGCGTGGTTCGTTCGACCTTCAAGGCGATGCTTTCTCTTCTAACGTTGTCGCCGCATCAACAACACGCGGATCCTGGGATTTGGCTAACGGTGAGCAAGTGGCTTCTGTCGGCACGCAAACATTCGTATCAGGCACAACATTCAACGATGGTCTACCATTGGTGTCTGAAGACTATGAAAGTCTGCCGATTCCTAGTGATGAAGGCGATCTCTTCTTTGGTGCACGGACCAACCTCGCCTACAATCCTGCCCTTGCTGCATCACAGCGCGGCCTGCCAGTGGTTGTTGGACAAAACGAGAGCGGTATCGTTGTTCCAGGTCTGCCCCAGCCTAAGTATGTCGATTACGCAGGTGGCCAGCGCTACTACGGTGGCAACAGCACACAGGTTGCTTCGGCATCGAGAACAAAAGCAAGCTCTTCTAGTTCAAGCAGCTCTAGTGGCTCCCTGCGCTCTAAGCTGAAAGTAAAAGCGCCTAAGCGTCAACCAACAACACAAATCGCCAGTTTGCCTAAACCCGTTGCACAGCCCGTGCTGCCAGCGATTCCAAAGGCACCGGCGTCTCCTTCTGTAA
>CAJQQJ010000388.1 GCA_905480445.1 uncultured Alphaproteobacteria bacterium
TCGTTCATCTACTTTTGCAACATCGGCCAAAGCCACTAATCCGGGGCTCGTCCGCTGTGCCAGGACCTTCAAACCTTGCTGCGCGAAAGCCCTGTTCAGCCCTTGCAATGGAACAACATCACAAATAGTCCCCAAGGCTACTAGCCCCAAAAAATGGATAAGATTTGGTTCTGGTTGTTCGTCCGAGAAAAAGCCTCTTTCACGTAACGTGCGATTTACTGCCACAAGAAACAGAAAACAAACGCCAACAGCCGCCAATCCATTTTGACCGCTTTCGTCATCCAAACGATTGGGGTTAACCACAGCGTATGCCTCTGGCAACCGTGCTTCCGCAGCGTGATGATCGACGACAAGGCTGTCTAATCCAAGTTCTTTTGCTAAGGCTAAAGGTTCGAATGCCGACACCCCACAGTCTACAGTGAGGAGTAACTTGGCCCCACCTTCATGAAGTCTGCGAACACCTATCTCTGAAGGCCCATAGCCTTCCTTCATACGGTCAGGAATATGAAAGGCAAAATCCAGGCCTAAACAACGACCATAGAGAATAAGAAGCGATGTTGAGGTCGCTCCATCCACGTCATAATCGCCAATGATCCCAATAGACTCTTGCGCCTCAATGGCGTCGGCCATTCTCGCAGCGGCTTTGTCCATATCTTTCAATGTTGAAGGATTAGGCATTAAGGTACGCAACGATGGGTCGAGGTAAGCTGGCGCGCTGTCTAAGTCGACGCCTCTAGCGGCCAAAACACGGCCAACTATTTCAGGCAGACTGTAGCGTTGGCTCAGAGTATAGGCCAAACGCTGATCACAAGAGCGCTCTTCCCAACGGTTGCCGAGAACAGAACGTTCTACGTCGAGAAGTGCGCTCAAATCAGTCATTATCTATCGACGATATCAAATCCAGTTTTAATATCGAAGTTATGTTCAGCTTCAACAAAACGGACTGTACCGGACCGGGAACGCATCACTAGTGAATGTGTGCTGGCCTTGGATCCACGACGACGAACGCCATCCAGAAGCCAACCATCTGTAACACCAGTCATAGCGAACATTAAATCTCCACTGGCGAGTTCTTTGAGGTCGTACTTACGATCAAAGTCGGTCAAACCAATGCGTCTCGCGCGTTCTTTTTCATCTTCGTTTCTGAAGATCAAACGTCCCTGAAACTGCCCACCAATACAAGCCAGTGCCGCGGCTGCCAAAACACCCTCTGGGGCACCACCTGTACCCATGTAAACATCCACAGGATTGTCGGAAAGTGACGTCGCGATAACGGCAGACACATCACCATCACCAATCAAGTACAACCGAGCCCCCGCAGCACGGACATCATTGATAATGCCTTCATGGCGATCACGTTCAAGAACACAAACGACCAAGTCTTCAACAGGAATATCTTTCGCCTTTGCAACTCTTGCCAGATTGTCCGCAACTGAGCGATCCAAATCGATAACACCATCTGGAAGCCCTGCACCAACTGCGATCTTGTCCATGTAAACATCTGGCGCATGCAAGAAGCCGCCATGTTCAGCCATTGCAAGCACGGCCAAAGAGTTAGCTGTGCCGGTTGCACAGATCGTCGTGCCTTCAAGCGGATCCAGAGCGATATCGACCTTCGGGCCGCCTTGACCTACCTCTTCACCAATGTACAGCATCGGTGCTTCGTCACGTTCGCCTTCGCCAATGACAACTTTTCCAGAAATTGCCAATGAATTCAGCGCTCTGCGCATGGCATCAACGGCGGCTTGGTCAGCCGCTTTTTCGTCGCCACGGCCGGTCAGTCTGGAACAAGCAAGTGCTGCTGCTTCGGTGACGCGTACGGCCTCAAGCGCCAGATTACGATCCATTTTAGTTTCTTGTGACATCTTTATTCTTTCTAAAGAGATTCAATGCGAAGCGTTTGGGCTGGTTCCAAAACGACTGGCAAAGCATTTATTTTTTCTAATGCTTCGTGGAGCGACTGCTCAGAGGCTTCATGAGTGAAGAGTACGAGTGATACTGGTTCTCCTTCTTCGCTGCTTCTTTGAACGAAACTCTCAAGCGAGATTTTTTCTTCAGCTAGAACAGCCGAAATAGCCGCCATAACGCCAACTTCTTCTTTCACCAACAAACGAATATAAAGTGCCGCAGTACGCTCAGATTTGTCGATGTCCGCTGAGCCATGCAAGCGGTCAGTGTTCATGCCGAGAACAGGTAGTTTCTGTCCGCGCGCTATATCAATCAAGTCAGCGACAGTTGCAGAGGCAGTTGGGCCTCCACCGGCGCCGCGTCCTTCAACCATCAACTGACCAACGAAATCGCCGTCAGCTGCTACGGCATTAAACACGCCTTCTACGCCGCCAATCGGACTTCCAACAGGTACAAGGCAAGGCTTAACGAACTGTTCGACACCATTGCCAACTTTACGAGCCATACCAATCAACTTAACCCGATATCCGAACTCGTCAGCGAGCTCTATATCTAAGGCAGAAACGGAGCGAATTCCGCTGATGTCTACGGCATCGAAATTAATCTCTGTGCCAAACGCAAGACTGGCTAGAATTGCGAGCTTGTGCGCGGCATCAATACCGTCGACATCGAAAGTAGGATCTGCTTCCGCGTAACCAAGATCTTGAGCATCCTTCAAAACGCCATCAAAATCACGGCCTGTTTCTCGCATGGTTGTGAGGATGTAATTGCAAGTACCGTTCAAAATTCCGTAAACACGGTCAAACGAGTTAGCTGCTAAGCCTTCTCTCACCATCTTGATCGCGGGGATACCACCTGCTACGGCGGGTTCGAACAGAAGTGAACGACCATTTTCGTTAGCCAATTCGGCAAGTTCAGTGCCATGGTGTGCAATCAAAGCCTTGTTCGCCGTGACAACATCTTTGCCGGCCAACAAAGCTTCGCGCACTACATCCAGGGCAATGCCTTCTGATCCGCCGATCAATTCAACAACAACGTCGGCCTCCGCCTTCTTAGCCATATCGACAGCGTCATCAAACCAAGCAACTGAGTCTAGATCGATTCCTCGATCCTTTCCACGAGATCGCGAGGACACGGCCGTCACCTCAATTGCCCGACCGGAGCGGCGTTCAATTAGGGAATGATTGGCTTTCAGCAGTTCAAATGTACCACAGCCAACTGTACCCAGTCCTGCGATAGCAACACGCAGCGGGCGACAACTCTCGGTATCGTTCATTAAAGACCTCAAATATCAGGCAACACTAAGGGGAACCGCCCCTCACTCTGGGAAGCTTGCTTACACGAAAACGGGCAGTAATAAAAGCTTTGCTTGGGCTTTAGCGCAGGTAGATTTCAACCCGACGGGCCGCTGCTTCACTTTGGCCTTGAACACCAATGTCTGCGCGTGGTTCAGCCGTGATTTGATTCCTCGCAACACCTGATCTCAACAAGGCAGTTCCCACTGTTTCCAGACGTTTAGCCGAAATCATGCCGTTGGCTTGTCTAGCTGCCTGAGGGTCTTGATGCTTGGACGTTGAACTCGCGTAACCAACCATGTGTAAGATGCCACCATCGCGCCTCAATATAGCAGCAACATCTTTTAAGATTTCTTGGTCATTCTTCGAAAGATTGGTCGAACCATGGCTGAAATAGATGATAGCCAGTTCTTTACCAGCTGGTTTTGGAGGAACTGGTAATTGCTGTTGCGTGACGGGTCTAGGTAGCGCGGTCGCAACCGGTTGAGAACCAATAGACTGGCTTGCGGTTGGTTGAGCGTACGGATTAGCTGACGCAACCTGTGTGCCATATCCCGGTGCAACCGGTGTGCTCGCCGGTGTAGGCAACGAAGCATAAGGCGATTGGGATTGCGCATTCGAAACACGAGCACGTTGTTGTGCAAGCAATGCATCTGTCTGGGCTTGGCGCGACTGTATCGCACTATTTGAAATCGGTCCTGGCGATGCCGTTGGATAAGTTGGGGCAGCAGCAGGATTGCGCCGTGTGACCTCAGTGTTTCCAGTGGCATTAAGCTGCTGCTGAGAATAAGCGGCGCGTTGTTGCTCAGCCTCCAGGTTGTTTGCAATAACCTGTCTCTGACCACCTGATGGCGTATTAGGGACCTCATCAGGAACATCAGTAAGCGAAGGATAAGGATCTTTATAAAGTTCTGAGTCATCAGCACGACTGCCAAGCACTTTGTCGCTTGTTTCAGATACCTTGTTGCCAAACCCACTGATAGCTGAACAACCAGCCAACAGGGATAAAGCCAACAACCCGACCAATAGAGATGATAGTTTCATTACTTCGCCGCTTCGTTTTTCTATCGCAAACGCCAACAATCAGGCGGAGCGCAAATGAAGATTAACGCCTTCTACACGAAGACTGAGTGCCATTGTAGTCTTAACTAATTAGATCTCACAAGAATTTGGCAGAAATAGGAACGAATCCTTACTCATTTTGCCACAAAAGCGCGTCACGGCACCAAAGCAAGGCGATCCAAGCCTAGCGTTTCCTCCAGGCCCAACATAAGATTCATATTCTGTAAGGCTTGGCCAGACGCACCCTTCATGAGATTATCCAACGCCGATACCAAAATCACCTTGCCCGGCACTCGGTCTTCGAACACTCCTATGTGGCAGAAGTTCGTACCCCTGACATTTTTGAGCTCAGGTGATTTTCCAACTGGCAGCATGTGAACAAAGAATTCTTCGTTGTAAGCTGCATCTAAGGAACGTCTTACATCTTCAATCGTTTTACCTGGCGATAGTTTGATATAAGTGGTTGCCAAAATCCCTCTTGGAAAAGGTAACAAATGCGGCGTGAAACTCACTGTTATTGGAACGCCTGAGGCAGCCGACAGAACTTGATCAATTTCGGGGCCATGGCGATGATTGCCGACGCCATAGGCTGAAAAGTTGCCGTCGTGCTCACTCAACAACAGGTTTTCTTTCACCGCACGACCAGCGCCAGAGATACCAGAAGCGGCATCAACGATGATGTCCTCTGTCTGAATCAATGCATCTTTTAACAATGGGATCAGGGGTAATTGACAAGTCGTAGTGTAACACCCTGGGTTAGCAACTAACCTCGCCTTGGAAACGGAACTTCTCTCCCACTCGGTCAGGCCGTAAACAGCTTCCTTTTGGAGCTCTTGTGCTTTGTGTGGGCCACCGTAGGTTGTCTCATAGACTTGAGCATCAACGAGGCGGAAATCCGCCGAGAGATCGACCACTTTGACGTTCGGGAACCGCTTCAGCAAGGAAGAGATTGTGTCTTGTGTGAGACCGTGCGGTAAGCAACAGAAAATAACATCAATGTTAGCAAAATCAACGCTGTCGATCTTTTGCATCGTCGGCAATTTCAACGACGCAAGGTGTGGGAACAGACTTTTGAGCTCTTGGCCTGCAAAACGATCGGCGGTCATGGCTTCGATTAAGATCGATGGATGGTCCTTGAGCAAGCGCACGAGCTCTGCCCCAGTATAGCCACTCGCACCGAGAATAGCCGCTTTGAAAGTTTCACCTGACATCACACACCTCTTATATTTTCATGTAGTTTATCAAATTCGTCTAAAAACAAAAAGGGCCGCCCCGAAGGACAGCCCCATTTGAATTCGGACTTGGTCCTTGTTAACGCTTAGAGAACTGGAAGCTCTTACGGGCTTTAGCGCGACCGTACTTCTTACGTTCAACAGCACGGCTATCACGAGTAAGGAAGCCGCCTTTCTTCAAAGCAGGACGTAGCGCAGGCTCAAAGTTAATGAGCGCACGGCTGATACCCAAACGAACAGCACCAGCTTGTCCAGAAAGACCGCCGCCTTTAACCGTACAAACAACGTCGTACTGGTTAACACGTTCAGTAGTTTGGAAAGGCTGCTGTAGGATCATTCGCAAAACAGGGCGTGCAAAGTAGACATCCTGATCACGACCGTTGATTGTGAAACGGCCACTACCTGGCTTGATCCAAACACGT
>CAJQQJ010000389.1 GCA_905480445.1 uncultured Alphaproteobacteria bacterium
GAATGAAAACATGGATGAAGAACTGTTCAAAAAAGGCTTAGAGAAGCGCAAAGCAACATTAGGCGCGGAGTACGTTGAGAAAAACCTAGCCGCCGCCGACGATTTCACACGTCCGTTTCAGGAAGCCATGACTACCTGGTGTTGGGGTTTTGGTTGGGGTGACGAGGCCGTGCCGGCTAAAACACGCTCAATGATGAACCTGACGATGTTGGGTGCCTTGGGTAAAATGCATGAGTGGGAAATCCACTGTCGCGGCGCGATCACCAACGGTTGCTCGGTCGAGGAAATCCGTGCTTGCGTGCACGCAGTGGCTATCTACTGTGGCGTGCCCCAGGGCATCGAGTGTTTTCGCTCGGCACGTAAAGTGTTGGAAGAAGAGGGGCTGCTGTAGCCTCTGCCTCAAACAGTACAAGCTGTGTTATCTCGGCTAGGCTGAGGTAACACAGCAAGCTTCGATCTTACCCTTCCTACTTTTGGCTCCCTCGGTTTTCTTGCCAATGATCACGCAGCGATGCCCAAGCAATCCCGATCTTTGCCCCCAAAGGATGGAAGCGATGAAACGGGTAGCCACGAGGTGACGTGAAGGGGAAATCTAGATCTGTGCTTTCTTGGTCGTCTAATCTAGCGCGCGCTGCCTTCGCGAGATTAATGCCCATGACCGTACCCATCCCGACCCCTCTGCCGTTGTACCCCATGCCTGTAATCAGGCCCGGCTTGGGTTCGTACAGGAAAGGCAAATGGGACATTGTCATTGCGACCCGACCACCCCAATGAAAGTCCCAAGAAACGGAGGCTAACTGGGGAAAAACCTTCACCGCGCGTCTTTTGACCGCTTCGAAATCACTGGGGTAGAAGATGTCACGCATTGGGCCATGATCACCAATACAAAGCCTGCCATCGCGGTCATAACGCATGTAAAGGATGAGCCGACGTTTATCGACGAAGGTCACTTGGTTCGGCAAAATTTCAGAACGTAGTTTCTGAGACAAAGGCTCCGTCGCGATCAAAACAGAGCGGATCGGAACGACTTTCTCTTTCAAGCCTTTGACCAAGTCATCGGTGTAACCGTTTGTACAAACAAGTACTTGCCCAGCTTTTACTTTGAGGGCCGAGCCTATCGTGAGTTCCCAACCGTTACCGGTTTGGGTTAAGCCCTTAACAGGGCTGTCCGTAAAGATCTCTGCACCTGCAGCCATAGCAACACGCGCCAGTTCTCGCGTATAGGACAAGGGTTGAACGGAACCAGCACTCGGGCAAAACAGCCCGCCGACATAACCATTGGCTCCGCTGCGTTGTTCGAGCTCTTCTTTCCCGAGAACTTCAAGCCCACCACCAAAAGCCTCATACTCTTTGGCCAGGGCCTTTTGTTCTCCAAATACTTTTGCGTCGACAGCCGATTGGATCCAGCCAGTTTGAACAGGATCGCAATCCAATTGGTGCTTTTGCACGCGTTCAAACAAAGTTCTAGGCGTGTTTTGCATCATTGCAATCGTACGCTCGGCTTGTTCCTGACCGTAGCGACTAATGAGATCTTTGGGGCCAGAGTTGAGGCCCATGTTGACTTGTCTGCCAGCACGTCCAGATGCTCCAAACCCAAGAGTTCTCGCTTCCAAAACACAAACTGAATGCCCTGTTTTAGCCAAATCTAATGCCGCGTTCAGGCCTGTGAAACCAGCACCGATGATAGCAACGTCACAAGTCTTAGATTCTGTCAAAAGTCCCGTTTTGGGGCCCAAAACTGCAGTCTGCTGCCATAGGGAATCGTTAAAACCATCAATTTCTTGGACCATTGGAAAACCGCCAACTGTAGCAAATAGCCTGATAACGACCATAAAAAGTCTGGTTTGCAAATCGAAAACTTGCGCGAATCGAAATTGGACAGTTCCGACTTTTGCTTTGGAACAGAATCCTTTTTTGAGTCGCGAAATCGCCATGATCATGTTAGAGGCTCACGTTCGGAAGAAAGCTTCATGCGGCATCCAAGCGGCATGCAAAACACGTGCTTTCTTCTGGAGTGTTTCAATTCGGAGTTAACTGATGAAAAATTTCTTTAAAGCTGCAATCGCAGCAACAACAGCTTTGACAGCTGCTTCTGCTGCCTCTGCTGCTGACTCAGTAAACGCAGCCTTCTTCCTTGAGTGGGCTACACCAAACCAGATCGCTAAAGTCGACAAGGCTTATGACGCTGCTATGGGTGTTGACGTCAACTGGACAGACTTCACAACTGGTGTTGCAATGACAGAAGCTATGCTTTCTGGCGACATTGATATCTCTTATTCACAAGGTCTTGCACCTTTCGTTACTGCTATTCAGCAGGGCGCACCGTTGAAGATGATTGGTATCGCAGTTGTATACGAAGCAAACGATTGTTTCGTAGCTACTGGTGCAGGCATCGATTCTTCTAACGCTTCTGAACTTGAAGGCAAGACAGTTGCTGTTCCTTTGTACACAATGGCTGACTTCTCTTTCCGCAAGCAAATGGCTGCTTTGGATGTTGATACATCAACAATGACAATCGTTGACCAGGCTCCTGCTGATGGCGCAGTTTCATTGGCTGACGGTTCTGTTGCTATGGCTTGTATCTTTGGTGGTGCTTCCGCTAAAGCTGCTGGCGAAGTTGGCTCACCAATCATGAGCTCACAAG
>CAJQQJ010000390.1 GCA_905480445.1 uncultured Alphaproteobacteria bacterium
AAAACACGGCTCTTTCTCAAAGTTTCGAACCCTTGATTCGCAATGCCGAAGGTGATGTCACTGGCCAAGTTCGTTTTGCGCCTGGTTTCTTAGAAGGCTGATAAAAGGGTGTCGATTGTTGGTCTTTGGGTCCGGGTTTGATGAATTTGCTGGCATCGGCAGTTGGAGCCGTTAAGTTAGCTCCAAATCTTGAGGAGAGCTGAGATGAAATTGTTAGCCAGTTTGCTGCGGAAGTTTGTTGATAACGGAGAACTCAAACTTTACGACTCGGGCGGTCAGCTCCACACATTTGGTACCGGGGAAAACGGGCCCCATGTTACCGTGCGGTTGCATTCGTCGGAGTGGGAACGCAAACTAGCACGTAATCCTGAGCTTTACGCTGCTGAGGCCTACATGGAAGGTGGATTGACGTTCGAGGACGGTAGCAATTGCTATGACTTTCTTAGCCTGTTTTCCGTCAACCGCAGTGGCCGCGGTGCCCACGCTAGCCAGAAGATGCTGCGCGCGGTTTGGCGTAAAATGCGACGCTTCCAACAGTCCAACCCCCTGGGTAAGGCCGCCAAAAACGTACAACATCACTACAATCTCTCAACGGAACTGTACCGCCTCTTCCTTGATGAAGATCTGCACTATTCTTGTGCCTATTTCCTTGATCCCGAAAACGAGACCCTCGAGCAAGCACAAGCCAACAAGATCCGTCATGCCGCAGCCAAACTAAAAATTGAACCAGGTATGACCGTGGCTGAAATTGGTGGTGGTTGGGGTGCCTTTGCGATCTATCTCGCAAAGCTTGGCGCTCAGGTGACCTCAATCAACGTATCGGATGAACAGGTCAAGATAGCGATCCAGAAAGCCGAAGAAGCGGGTGTCGCCGACAAAATTGATTTCGTCATTCAGGACTACCGTGAGTTTGAAGGCAAATTTGATCGCGTTGTTTCCGTCGGCATGATGGAACATGTTGGTGTTTCTTATTTTGAAGGTTACTTCAACAAAGTTTCAGATCTGCTGAAAGACGATGGCTTTGCCTTTATCCATGCAATCGGCAGAATGACGCCTCCGGGTACGACAGGCCCATTCATTCGTAAGTACATCTTCCCTGGCGGCTACGTACCAGCACTATCAGAGACCTTTGCGGCGATTGAGCAAACTGGGCTTTGGGTCGCCGACATGGAAGTTCTGAGGCTGCATTACTATTACACCATCAAGCATTGGCGCGAACGCTTTGAGGCCAACCGCGCTCAAGTTGCTGAACTTTATGATGAGCGCTTTTGTCGAATGTGGGAGTTCTATCTTTGCGCTGTAGAGATGGGCTTCCTGCATGGCTCAAACATGGTGTTCCAGTTCTTGATGGCTAAAGAACGTGATGCCGTGCCGATCCAACGTGATTACATGTTTGACCGGGAACGTGACCTCATCAGTCGAGGACTTTGATGACTGGTTTATGGCTGATTTTTTATGATCTTCTTCCTGAAGGGGAAGCGGAATACCTAACCTGGTTCCATGACGTTCATATCCCGGAAAAACTAGCACGGCCAGGCTACACTTGGGCGGCTCACTATGTTGCCGAAGGTGGTGGAGATCAGGGACGAAACCGCTATGCCGCGCTTTTTGGCGGCGATGACAGCTCAGTCTTCTACAACCCTTCGCCTGAACAGATAAAACCGAACCAACCGCCTGAAACCAAGGCTATGATGGCTGTTCGTGCTAACCCAGAAATGTATGTTTTGACGCGAGAGTGGTCGAGAGATCAAACCGGGCTGAAAGCACCGGAGGCAACTGCAATCACTGCAAAGAGGCTTGAGGTCACAAGTTTCGATGTGGAGCCGAGCAACCAAGCTTTGCCATCCTCAATCATCCAAGAACTCTGGCCGTCATTGCGTGAACATGCGGGCTTTCTAGCTCTACACAAATACCTCTCTTCGACGGGGTCTCCTAGTCACCTTACTTTGGTTGAAGGTGAAGCGGGAATAGCAAAGCAATCTGAGGCAAAGTTTGTTGGTGAGCGGCTCTGGCCGGTTTGATCTCGGTTCTGATTAGTTCTTTTCAAAAATCAGGAAACTGGTTTTGTCAGCCATAAGCCCAACGCGGCCGGGTTTACCAATCAAAAAGACAGAGGCTTGACCAAGCGAGCCTGACTTGCATGAGACCTTCACTGACAATGATCTTGCCCCGGATCGATTTGGCCAGCCCAAAAGACCGGGATCTTTGACGTCGAAGTTGTTCTTGAAGAAAAAATAATTCTCGATGCCAAAAAGTTCATATTGAGGCGCGAGGCAATAGTTTTCGCCAAACAAAATTTTATCTGCTGCAATGTGTAAGCGCCGGGCTGCGATGCCCAGATTTCCATAGCTTTCAACCACTTGATAGTCACCATTTGGCAGCAACACGGCGGCTTTCTTAAGACTAGCTGTTACTGACGGTTTCTTAGCGCCTACTCTTTCAAGCCTCTGATCCAATGTAATCAGTCTTTCTTCAAAATGGCGCGTAAGACAGAGGCGTTTGGGTTTCTTTTGTGGACCCTTGAAGGGCTTGTTGAAAGCCGTGTCACAATCACTGTCTCTGAAGGCCCGCCAGGATTTCTGCTCATTGTCTAGCGCTTGTTTAGCTTGCTCAAAGGTTCTTTGCCGAAGTGCCGCGTAAGTTCTGCTCGTATCGACGACAATTCGTTTCAAATGAGGGTCATTGCAAATCAGCTTGTGAGCCTGGCTTGTGGGCTTGGCACAAGCTATCCGTTCCAACGCTGGATCCGCCAGAGCGGTCGTTGCACCTAAAAACAAGCCAAGGGTTACAAGTAAGAAAGATTTCAGTTTGAGCATAGTGCCGCTTGTATTGGTGAAAACATCGCTGGTCTATTTACCAAATAGGTCTATCTTATGACCGTCTTGTTGCAAGTGTGAGGGTTAATCCATTTTACTAGCTCGTTGGATGAAGATCAGCCCGATCATTAGGGCTGCGATCTTCATTACTCTCTCCGGCGCCATTTTCTCCGTGATGAACGTTTTGATACGGGAGATTTCCCAAAGCACCCATCCATTGCAAGCGGTCTTTTTCAGAAACTTCTTCGGTTGGCTGGTTATCTGTTCATTCATTTTTGTTGATGGACGAAGCATGTTTGAGACCAAGCGTATCAAGGTCCACATTGTGCGCTCTTTGACCGGTTTAGTGGCCATGTACCTCTGGTTCTACTCTGTGACTTACCTTCCTCAAGCTAAGGCTACGGCTTTATCATTTACGATGCCATTCTTTGC
>CAJQQJ010000391.1 GCA_905480445.1 uncultured Alphaproteobacteria bacterium
CAAAACCCAGAAATGGGGCGTGAAACCATGCCAAATTGGCTATATCCAACCCTAAAAGTTGCAAATAACTGATCCTACTGGAAATCCATCGCTAATTCGGTAATGTCAGACGGGAAAATAGGCCTTATACTGAGGTCTCTAGGCATTTTTGATCTCCAGAACTGTGAAGGCTGAAGATTAACAGCTTTTGGTCTTCTTGTCGCTATTCCGGCAGTGTGCCTCGGCTGACAACTTTCTTTCTGGTTTCGAACCCGCCCAGAAGTTTAATCTGGTTTCAGGCCGTCAACTTGAAAATTTCGTGGCATTCCAGCAGTAGTTTTCCCCCAGGCTGAGTTTTGGCCGCGCGTTTGATGGGTCCTAAACGCGTCAGAGTTTATAAACTCCTCATCGACGTCGAAGCGCCCAGGAATGTCTGGGTTCTCAGTAACATCAAACCTGACATTGCCTGGTTCTTCCCTGGTTAAACGAATATGCTCCGCTAGAGCTGGCCTGATCACATCAAGCTGATCTAGAGGAACGTCAATGTGCCCAGTGAGGGTGACGACCATCGAACTTCCTTTCAGAACAAACGAGTGTTGGCACTCAACCAGCTTCAGCTAACGTGCTCGATTGTTCTTCTGGATTACCATCAGCTTGTTCTGGTTTTGGTTCGGCTTTTTTCATTTCTTCTCTCGGCGTTTGAAGACGTTCCAGTTTGCGCTGCATGGTCAAAATTTCAGTTTTCAGCTCTTCAATTCTGCGTTCAGTCTGCTTTATTTGGCGAGCAGTCTTATCATTTTTTTCCCGCTCTTGAAGCATGAGATCATGGCGCAGCATGTCCTCTAACTTGTAAAGCTGATCCTTCTTACGTGTGAATGCAGCGCCTAAGTTTTCGGTGAACTCTTCTCTTTCAACAGAGCGTAGATTGCGAACTTCCTCATAAACGAGTTCTCTGGCTTCTCGATATGATTCCCAGAGGGTGTCATCGTGGTCACGGCCGGCCGAACCAGCCTTTTTCCAAGCCGCTAGCGATTCTTCTAAGCGGAGTTGCAGATCTCGAGACCCTGAGCCGATAGGAAAAAGCGGTAGATCGGAAATTAAGATCTTCTTGCGCTCTAGTGCAACAGCCCTTTGCTCTTCTCTGATTTCGAAAAAGGCTGAACGCTTATCAAAGAAAGTTTTTCTGGCTTCATTCCAGGCTTTGTTTAGAGCACTATCATCACCTCGACCTGCAGAACTGCATTCTTTCCATTTTTCTTCTAGCTCTTTTCTGGTTTTCTCGGCTTCCTTCCAATGGATTTTTATTGGTTCAGGATCGGAAAGAGTTCGCAGCTCGGCGACTATGTCTTGTTTGACTTTTGCCGCTGATTGGCGCGCTTCCTTTTGCTCATTGCTGAAGTTTCTAACTCTTGCAAAAACAGCCTTTTCGAGGTCCGAGAATTCTTGGTTTAGGTCAGCGTCAAACTCTTCAGTCGCTGAGCCCAGATCATGCCATTGATTAACCAGATCATCTTTTTGATCTCTAACCGAACGTAGGGCACTTTCATCTACGATATCCTGACTGTTCAAAGTCCGCATTGCAGCAATTAGATTGCGTTTTTCGCTTTCAGCCAGCCCAGCTTCTTGTTCGCGGCGTTGTGTGTAAATTGAGTAGCTCTCAATAAACGCGGACTTGGTGGCTTCGAACTGCTGAGACAGTTCAGCTTCTTCGGCGCCTGCCGGACCGTAGAATTTCCATCGAGCAACCAACTCACTGACGCGGATGTCCGCTTCTTCCCAGCCTTCGCCCTGCGCGAGCAGCTCCATATCAGCAATACAGGCTCGTTTCGCGGCTGCATTGCCTTCATGATCATTGAACGAAAACTCTCTGCGCTCTTCAAATGAAGAACGAGCAGACTCAAACCGTTTCGCAAGCGGCCCGTCGTTTTCTACGCCTGCAGAAGGAAGGTCTGACCAAGTCGCGCTTAGGCGCTGAAAAGCTCTGTCAGCCTGCAACCAATTGGATGACCCAGACCATTCATCGGCGTCTTTAATAAGCTTCAGTTTACGGCTTTTGTTAGCATCCGCTTGTGTTTGGATCTCTGCAATCATTCCTGATAGCTTGCGCTCCAAACCTTGAACGTCGCCCAATCCAGGATCAGATTTCAAACCATCCTCTAAAGCCCTGAGGTTGGTTAAAGACTTAACTGGGTCTTCGGCAGCTTCAGCTTGCGTTAGACCTGATTCCACCGCTTGTTTGTTTTTTTCAAACAGCTCAGCATATTTCAGAAGACTAGATTTCTTGTCCCCACCTGCTTTTCCGACGATCTTTTGGTCACCGCCACGAAGCCTGACATTGCCGGACGCATCAACAAAGCCCCACCGGGTTAGCTCTACTTCTTCTGCGCTAAGACGTTGTTTCTTCTTCTTCGGCTTAGTGGTCTGTCGAACAGCTTTCGACTTCTTTGCACTAGAAGCTTTTGTTTTAGTGGGGGAATCTGGGAAATAGGTGATTTGTGGGGCGACAAGCCATCGCCAAACACGTTTGATCAGCCCTGCTTTTTTTGCTGCCATGGTGAACTTTCTATTGGTCGCGTATGCCGGGGAAATTCAAAAAATCACCCCGTGTGTATTTTGGAATAAGAAAGTTTTGTTGTAACGCGAATCGGAAGGGATGCAAGGTCAAAGAATGGCAGGTTTTTAAAATCCGTCTAGTTAGAAACCACCTTTGTCTATGGCAATCGCAACAATCCCAACGATTGCCGCCACAACAAATGCGGCTGCAACGGCGAAGAAAATCTTCCAACCGCTGTATGGACGTTCACCGTAAACTTCGCCTGTGCGGCCATTGACAGCTAGACGGTAGGACTTGCCTTTGAACTGGAAGGCCGACAGCCAAAGCGGTAACAAAACATGTTTGAATGACGTGTCGTCATGCTTTGTATCAGCTTTTGTAATGCGTTGATGATCGCCGCCGATGTCTCTTCTAATGTCATTGTAAATGACCGAACTCATGATGTCTTGAGCATGAACGAAGGCATCGTCGACGCCCACTTGGTAACTCTCGGCTCTGAACCCAACCAAGAAATCTTTTTGGTAACCCTCCAATGATGAGAGATCCCAGGAACCAACACGCTCTAATGCTTTTCTAGGCAATGAATGCGAGCCAGGAACAAGGACATCATCAAAAAAGCGCGAAACGGATCCTGTGACCGCTTTCCATCTCACGCGGACTTCGGTTCGAGTAGTTCGAACTTGTTTCCCGTCAACCATAGTCGTGTGAGGAACTTTGACATAATAATTGGTGCCGCGCTCTCCGCGGTAGGAGGTTTGCGTGTCACTGTCGAAAGTCCAATAGGGTAGATAGAGCCCAGAGAAGTCACCTCGGCCGCGTGCAAAGCGAGAGAGTTTCGAAGGAGCAAACCACAACCCCTTAAGCCAGCGCTGCATCGACTCAGCGGCTTGCTGCTTTGTTATAGCGAAGGGTAGAAGTGCGTCTGGCTTGATTTGTTTAGAGCTAGTCGTGTCGGCTACTGTATCAGTACCGCAAAAGGGGCAAGAACCGGCATGCTCATTGGCCTCAAAACTGTACTCGGCAGCACAAGATTCGCATTTGACGCTGACAGTTTCTTCGACTTGGTGCTCTTCCTTTGCTCTCGCTAAAGCCTGGCGAAGGTCATGTTCGACAACTGGCTGTCCGGCCTTTTCGATTTCATTACCATGTCCGCAATGCTGGCAGGTGATGGAACGGCTTCCAGGTTGAAACTTGAGCAACGACCCGCATTGAGAGCAAGGGTACTCTCTTTGGTTTTCTGCGGTTGGTTCTTGGAAGCCGTCAGTCATTGGACCTACTGAGGTGGTAGTGGCGGCGGTGCTGTTTCTTCAAAAAGCCCTGCTAGCGCAGCAAGCGAGGAGGCTTGAGCCCAGTTGCCCATGCCCTTGCACCAAACAAGAGAAGAGGGCTTGAGGTGCCCAGCCGCTGCTTCATTTCTCAGTTTTTCCATGCCTAATGGCCCGGTTTGCTGACCGTCTAGTGCAACGTAGAACTTCACTTCTTGATGGAGAGGTGGTGGAGCGGCCTCCGCTGGTCCTTGGTTAGAGAACATAGTGCCCATCTGCTGAGCCATAGCAACACCGATCCCCATGCCAACCCCGGCACTGGCCGTACCACCGCCTGGGTTACTAGCAGCTGAGCGCATTGCTTCGGCCGCTTGGAATTTAGCGTAGTCGTTTAGATTGCCTGCAACTGCAACAGATGTTCTACGGTCAAGGACTTCCTCTACATTCTTTGGCATGGAAATATTTTCAATCAGCAACTGACTGAGCTCTAGACCATAGATATCAAAGTCTGACCCGATCCTCTGGGTCATGAACGTTCCGAGGTTTTCGTAATTGCCTGCAAGATCAAGAGCTGCAATGTTGGAAGTACCCAAAACAGAGGCGAAGCGGGAAACGATCAAGTTGCGTAACTGGTCAGTTATGTCGTCAGTTGTGAAATGCCCATCCGTGCCAACGATCTCTGTTAGGAACTTGACCGGGTCTGAAAGGCGGATCGAATAGGTTCCAAAAGCTCTTAAACGCATTGGACCAAACTCTGGATCGCGCAGCATGATGGGGTTCTTGGTACCCCATTTGAGATCCGTGAACCGTTTGGTGTTGAAGAAATAGACTTCAGTTTTGAAGGGGCTCTCAAAGCCATAAGGCCAACTTTGCAATGTCGACAGGATAGGAATGTTAGCTGTTTCAAGCTGATACATACCTGGTCCGAAAACATCGGCGATTTCACCTTCGTTGACTAGAACGGCGACTTGGGTTTCCCGGACTGTTAGCATGGCACCGTATTTGATCTCGTTGCCATAGCGTTCAAAGCGATGAACCATCGTGTCGTTGGTATTGTCGAGCCATTCAATGACATCAACATATTCACCTGTCAGCTTATCCCACAAACCCATGAGAGCCTCCTTCTCTTATTTTATCAAATTAAGCCGCTGGTGCCGTTGGCGCCGCTTCTTCTACTTCCTTTACCCGCGCTTTGACGGATAGCAGAGCTTCCTTAAGGTCGACTTCAGCTTTGGCAAGAGTTGCCTCTGCTTCGCGACGTTTGGCTTTACCTTCATCGGCAATACGGAGGCTGTCATCAATTGTTTCGATCAACAGGTTGTTGGCCTTTTCAACCGCTTCGATATCAAAGATACCACGCTCGATTTGCTCACGAACCTTAACGTTAGCTTCCTTGAGGTTTTCGGCGTTCGCGATCAACAGATCATTAGTCAGGTCACTGGCTGCCTCTAGCTTTTCTGCTGTCTGCCCTGAGCGATAAATCGTGACAGCTTGTGCCAATTGCTGGCGCCACAACGGAACAGTGTTGGCAACCGTTGAATTGATCTTAGTAACTAGAGCCTTGTCGTTTTCTTGAAGCAAACGAATGGATGGCAAGGATTGCATTGTAACTTGGCGTGTGAGCAATAAGTCATGGACGCGACGTTCTAGATCATCACGTGCTGCGCGCAGGTCTCTGGCTTCTTGAGCTTTTACCATATCGCCAGATTTTTCGGCTTTAGCATGTAGTGCCGGAATAGTTTTTTCGTCTAATTCGGCCAACTTCTGTTGACCAGCCGCAATGTATAGCTCGAGATCATGGAAGTAGTCGAGATTGGAATCATAGAGTCGGTCGAGATGCTCGATGTCTTTCAGCAAAACTGTCTTATGGCGCTCTAGATCATCAGTAATGTCACCGATCTGGTCTTTGACGCCGTCATAACGGTCGAGAAAGCCCATTAGAGGCGTTTTCCAGCCAAAAAGCTTGGCAAAGAACCCTTGTTTCTTGCCGAGATCCAGACCTTTGACGTCAAGATCGCGAATTTTCTGCACCATGTCGCCTAGAGCAGCGCCAGCTGGACCAACGTCCTTGTTGCGCACACCTTCGAGCATGTTGTCGGAAATAGTGCTTAACTTTTCCTGCGCTTTTGTACCAAAATAGATGACAGAATGTGTGTCCGTCATATCCAATTCTGTCATCAGTTCCACGATGCGCGCTGGGTCTTTACTCTTCAGGTCGATCTCTAGATCAGCGTGGACTGATTCTGCGAGAACCAGTGTGTTCTTAGCTTTGCTTGCCATTGTGTAGTCACTCCTTAATCGGGTCTAAGTGAAGGGTCAAACGACGCCTTCTTTTTCCATTTGAATTCTTAAGATATCGATTTCGACATCCAGCTCTTGTGCATTGTTATCCAGCAGTCGACGTTCTTGCTGCTCGAATGTGTCTTCAATAGTTGTCAAAACGTTACGGAAGTTTTCATGAAGCGTTGATCCAGTATGGTCATCCTGTTGACTGGCATACATGCTAACAACTCTTTGAGTGCCTTCCAAATAGGTCACCAGGAATTTCCTTGAGCGCTCTAGATCACGTGGATCTTCTTCGATACGTGCAATGACGGCTCTGGCGTTGAAGGCGATCCGCGCCAGACGATCTTTCAATTCGCGGTTTTTGATCTTACGAGCATCGGCCTCGATTGCTGATACTTTTTGATCGGCTTCTCTCAAGGCATCGATGACACGCTCAGTTCTTATTCCAGATTTGGCAGCGACTTCTGCAGGGATGATTTTGTCATTCCTCGGATCAAAACCATAACCGAAAACCAAGGCTCCAAAAGCGATTGCGCCTGCCAGGCCAGACAAAATGATATCGTTGCCTGCACAGAGCCAAGAAACTGCAAAGAAGGAACCGCCGAGCATTATTGAGCCTAACAGCTTTCGCGGCATCTTGGGGGCATAGGCTATTTTCTTAGCGTTGAATTCCGTTTCCGCTTTAATGCCGCGACGAATGGTGGAGGCCGCAATCCATCCAATGATGTGGGCAGCGAGGGCTGCAAAGGCGACTGTTTTGTTCCCTGTTACAAAACCCATCACAAAAACTGGGATCAAAATGAGGGGCAGTACATACAGCGGCCAGCTGCCAAGCCCAACCGGCAGGCTAGGGCCCTTCATGTCTTTAGAACTGACGCGTCTCGCAACCATGCTTAGGAAACCTTCTGTGTCGGAGGAGACGGCAAAAGGTTTGCTTTTGTAACACCATCTCTTTGGTCGCCAGCAAAGCTTCCAACAATTGACTGGCATGAAAGAATAGAAAGCAGGGAAATAAGAACCACCGTCATTATGCCGATGCGTATGCCAGATTTCATGCAGAACCCCAAATTAGATAAAAATTTACTTAACCCTTCGCTTATATAGGGTCAACAAAAAGCTATTTCCATGGTTAGCTTAGTTTTTTTACCACAGAGACAGTTCTAGAGTAAGTACCCATTCAAAGGAGTGTGACAGCTCGAAGTCCCAAACATCGATCACAAAAAGGAAAGCAGCAGTCTGCTTTGACTTGTGCCGAAAGGTTCTTCGCTCTAGTTTGTAGCACTATGAAACGACTTTACCTTTTACGTCACGGAAAATCGGGTTGGGAAAACCCTGACCTTAATGATTTTCAAAGGCCTCTTAATGAAAGAGGGCGTTCAGATGTTCCTGTGATTGGTCGTTACATGACCGAAAAGGGCTACAATCCTGACCGGGTGCTTTGTTCAACCGCCGTCAGAACCCAGGAAACCTGGGAACTGGTTGAGCGAGAACTGCCACAGACAGATCGCGACATTCGTTTCAGCAATCGTCTCTATCTGGCGATTCCAGAGCAAGTGATGTCACAAGCGCAGAACATGAGTGACGAATGCAAATCCTTGTTGATGATCGGCCATAATCCCGGCATGCAAGAATCGGCTATGAGTTTTTCTAACAGTCGTGGTTCGGATCATTATCGCAAAATTGAGGACGTTTTCCCGTCTTCTGGCTTGGCTGTTTTACAGTTCGCGGCTGACAACTGGGAAGATGTGTTTGCAGGTAGCGGCGAGCTGATCGATTTTTACTCACCTAAAGACTTTTAAACAGGCTTCATTTTCCGATTCCCTTTCCCGAATTTCGTGATAGTCTCTTTCTTTGAAGGAATATGATATGAAGACTTACGCGATTCCAGTTGAAAAACTCTACGTGCCAGCGAAAAAGCGCCAAGAGATCGACCAAGAGAAGGTAGAGACTCTGGCTGAGGATATCATTGAGAATGGCCTCAAGGTTCCCATCCAAGTCCGTAAAGATGAAGCCAAGGCGAGATTGATTCTGGTTGAAGGGGCTCACCGGTTAGCGGCCTGCCGCGCCCTGGGCGAAGAACATATTCCAGGTATTTTTGTTCAAGCCAAAAAATTCTAATATAATAAATAGGGTCGGTTAATGTCAGAGCAAAGCCGACCCGACCCGACCAACGAAAACTCCGGCCTTTGGCTTGCGACATTTGCCGTCATGTTTGCCTGCATTTCCTTTGGGACAGTCCCTTACTTTGCTAAATCACTAACAGATGCTGGTTTGTCTTCCAGTGCGATCGCCTTTTATCGCTATGTTCTTTCGGCGATAATATTCGCTCCCTTTTTGTTCAAAGATCGGTCGAACTTTCCAATAGCCTACTGGGGTTTCTTCTCAGGGATTGTTGTGGGCATAACTTGGATTGGCTATGTGATTGCCATCGAGACGATTCCCGTTTCGACGGCGGGTGTTATTTATATGGCATACCCCGTATTCACTTTGTTCATTGGCTGGATTTTCTTCAAAAATCTTCTTGGTTGGCGATCAATAGTTGCTGCCTTTTCCATCCTTGTAGCTGCTATCATTGCAACGGCGCCCGCGGCAATTACTGGCGACGATTGGCCAGCTTTGTTGATGCTTTTGGCGACACCTTTGGGCTTTGGGTTTGGCATAAACATCCTCACGACAAAGCTGGTTGAGATCCCTCCAATTGCAAGGCCAGGGTCTTTCTGCTTGGGCGCAATTGTTGGGCTTTTGCCAATGCTTTGGCTTGTTGATGATGGTGCTGTTTTACCCCCAACTTCTGAAGCTTGGTTGTTGATTGCGGGCATTGGTTTGCTGACCGCCGTTATCCCACAAATTATTTACACATATTTTGCTCCGAAAATCGGGGCGGCTAAAACAGCGATGGTTGGATCCGTCGAGCTGCCGACAATGTTTTTGGTTGGTGCTTTGGCCTTTGGAGAAAAATTGACGTGGTACCAACTGACTGCTGGTATCATTGTAGTTATGGCTATAGCGCTAACTCCTGCAAGGGCTAACCGTAATGTTTTAACCAACCTCACGCTAGTGAAGACGAACAAAGATGAGTGATTTTTCAAAACATGCCGCTAGGCGTTTCGGGCAAAATCTATCGTTTGATGATGACTTAGATGAAGAAGGGCTTTTAGAGCGTGCCATAGGACGGGCTTCCTGCCGGGCTTTTCTTACCGAAACCGTTCCCGATCTACTAATCGAAGCTCTTTGTGCTGTGGCTTTGTCGAGCCCCAGCAAAAGCGATTTGCAGCAACGGGATATCATCATTGTTGAAGAGCAGGAGCTCCGAGAATCTCTGAAACCTTTGCTAGGTGGGTCAGACTGGGCGGTAGAGGCACCAGTTTTCTTAGTGTTCTGTGGCAATAACAAAAGACAGCGCCAACTGCACGAGATGCACGATATCCCCTTTGGCAACGATCACTTTGATCCTCTGTTTAATGCGATAGGCGACGCGGCAATTGCTCTGTCTGCTTTTGTCACATCTGCCGAAATGGTTGGATTGGGAACCTGTCCCGTTAGCCAGATCAGGAACCATTCCGCAGAGGTCAGTGAGATACTTTGTTTGCCTGAATTTGTTTTTCCCTTTGCCGGTTTAGCGGTTGGATGGCCAAAAACAGAAGAGTGTGAAATCAGTCCGCGGCTTTCTCTCAAAACGACTGTGCATCGTAACCGCTTTGACGATAGTCAGATTTTGGATCAAGTCGAGGAGTACGACCAAAGGCGGCGCGCTATTCAAACTTATGAAAAACAGCGCCATAGTAATCTATTCGGTGAGAGTAACACTTATTGTTGGTCCGAAGAAAAAGCGCGCCATTATTCTCAAGGTGAGCGAACAGATTTCGGAGCATTCCTAAAGAAAAAGGGCTTCAAACTGATTTAGCCTGAAACCGAGACCTCAGTATAAGGCCTATTTTCCCGTCTGACATTACCGAATTAGCGATGGATTTCCAGTAGGATCAGTTATTTGCAACTTTTAGGGTTGGATATAGCCAATTTGGCATGGTTTCA
>CAJQQJ010000392.1 GCA_905480445.1 uncultured Alphaproteobacteria bacterium
TTTGTACAAGGCTTGGAGTTTTTTGATTACGGAACGATCGGCTTTATCAACTTGACGGCCGTCGACTGTGGTGACGGGACAAATACCCGCGAAGGTACCGGTGACAAAGGCTTCTTCCGCGCCGTAAACTTCGGTTAGCGAGAAGTTCTTTTGGAAAACAGGTATGCCGTTTTCTTGGCAAAGTTTGATGATGTTAGATCTAGTGATACCGCCGAGACAATAATCGCCACTAGATGTCCAAACTTCACCTTTGCGAACGATGAAAAAGTGCGTGGAGTTACAGGTGGCGACAAAGCCCTGCGGATCCAACATGAGCGCTTCGTCGGCTCCGGCTTTCGCTGCTTGTATACAGGCAGAAATACAGTTGAGCTTCGAGTGAGAATTCCATTTTTGATCTTGCATATCAGGCGAAGTACGGCGGACATGAACAGTGAAGAGTGAAATGCCGCGTTCGACTGTCGCGGGAATAGGGTTTTTGTACTCAGGGATGATGACAACGGTCGCGGCACCGATGGTCATTCTTGGGTCCTGGTAAGGCGTAGCCTTCAATCCTCGCGTAACCATAAGGCGGATATGGACGTGATTTTCCATTCCGTTGGCACGGACGGTTTCATAAATCGCATCGGTCATTTCTTGACGAGTCAAACCAATATCAAGGTCAAGTGAAAGCGCGCCCTCATACATGCGGTCTAAGTGAGCTTCCAAAAAGGCTATCTTGCCGTTGTGAAGCCTCAGGCCTTCCCAGATGCCATCTCCTAGGATGAAGCCGGAATCAAAGACAGAGACCATTGCTTTTTCGCGAGGGAGGAGCTCTCCGGAAACGTAAATCAGGATAGAAGCGTTGCGTGGATCGTCAACGTAATCGTGGGTGCCTTGTTTGGCCATTTTGTTTTCCGCTAAGGCCTAGTTTTAGGCCCCAGTTCTCTATGTGATCGATAGGCCAAATAGGCCGACCCAGCACAAATAACAACACCGCCGACCTGTGTCCAGAAATCTGGGATTGTTAAGAAGAGGGCGTAAGAAAAGAGCGCAGACCAAACCAGTTTAAGAAAGTCCAGTGGCATGACCGTAGACGTATCGGCTTCTTTTAAGGCCTGAGTCATCGTTAGGTGGCCAATCGATCCTAGAGTGCCTCCTAAAACCAACCATAGAATCTGTTCCATTGAGGGTGTTTCCCAGAAGGGATAGGCAAAGGCGAACGTCATTGGAGCCATCATGATGGTCATGTATGCGGTTATCGTAACGCTGCTTTCTGTACGGCTGATGATTTTGACAACCAAGACTGTGACTGCCCATAAGAAACAGGAAACTAGAATCAAAAGAGGCCCCAGTTCCAAAGGTATTAGGCCCGGTCGCAGAATGATGAGCACACCTATACAGCCGACAATAATTGCACCAATCCGTCTAGGACCCAATCGTTCGCCAAAAAAGAAGATTGCCATAACACTCGCCATGATAGGTGAAGTGAAAGCTAGGGCAGTTGTGGTCATGATTGGCGTTATTGCCAATGCCCAAAAGAACAGCATCATTGCCAAGGTATTGATGAAGGCCCTCAGCATTAACAGCCCAGGTTTCGACGTCTTGAGAGGGGTTAGCCCGCTTTTCATAAACCAAGGAAGAATGACTAAGATGCCAAACAAGCAGCGGAAGAAAGCGGTTACGAAAGGGTGGAGATCTTGTGAAACTCTTTGAATAATCACATGCATGGCGACAAAGCCAATGGTTGATATCACCATATAGCCAGCCGCTATCAGAGGCCTCTGTCCGGCATTCGCCAGTTTTGATCCAGTCATCGAGGCCTTCTAGGGAAAATTGTTCTCAAAAAGAGATATGGGATATAATAGACTAGTGGCAATCTTCCAACAAAGCAAAAGTTTTGCTAGCTAGATCTAGAACCCTCTTATGACGTAAAGGAATCGACTGTGGATTTTGATCTCTCCTCGGAGCAAGCCGCAATCATTGAAACCGCTGGACGTTACGCAGCCGACCGACTTGAGAGCAATGTCGAAGCTCTTGATCACGGAGAAGGGCGCGCTGAGTTTTTAGCCAGCCTTAAGGGGCTTGCGGAACTTGGCTACATGGGCCTAAATCTTTCCAGCGATTACGGAGGCAGTGAAGCAGGCGCTCTATCTTGTGCACTCGCGGTTCAGGAGGTGGCCAAGACCTGTTCCTCTACAGCCGTAACCATGTCTGTGACTAACTTGGTTGGTGAAGTTATCCAGGCGATTGGAAGCCAAGAACAGAAAGAAACATTCTTACCTTCTTTAGCTGATGGACGTTTTCCCGCGGGTTCCTTTTGCCTCACCGAAAGTGGCGCAGGTTCTGACCCTGCCTCCATGAAAACGAGGGCAGAGAAGGATGGTAATGGTTGGTTACTGAACGGTTCTAAGCTCTACATTACGTCTGCCGAATATGCTGGAATCTTGATCGTTTGGGCGGTGACTGACCCGGACGCGCCCAAAGGCAAAGGTATCTCTCTGTTTCTGGTTGATCCCGCTACCGCTGGCATCACGATTGGCAAAGCCGAGAACAAGATGGGTCAAAGCGGCTCTGCTACCAACGAAGTCGTATTTCAGGATTGCAAAATTCCTGCGTCTGCTCTTTTGGGAGAAGAAAATGCGGGTTTCAGAACCGCAATGAAAGAGTTGACTGGCGGGCGTATCAATGTTTCTGGCATTGCGCTGGGAATTGCCGATGCTGCGATGAAAACTGCTGTGGCCTATGTCCGAGAGCGAGAACAATTCGGCACTAAAGTTGCGGACTTTCAGGGCATCCAGTGGATGATTGCTGACACCTATACAGAATTAGAGGCAGGGCGTTTGTTAATGCTCCAGGCCGCGCAGCTCAAGGACGAGAACCGACCCTATGCCAAAGCGGCTTCTATGGCGAAACTCTTCTCTACTGAGGCTGCTAATAGAGCCTGTTACACTGCTCTCCAATTGATGGGCGGTGCCGGTTACATCAAAGACAACCCTCTTGAGCGTTATACCAGAGACGTCAGAATTACGACGATCTACGAAGGAACAAGCGAGATCCAAAGAGTGATCATTGCCCGCGAATTAATGAAAGAAATGGAAGCAGTAATATGAAAGCAATTCTAGTTGATGCCTATGGTGGTGCTGAAAACATGCGATTTGGCGACGCTGAAAAGCCGGTGGCCGGCCCTGGTGAAGCATTGGTTAAAATGGCTTATGCAGGTTTGAACTTTATTGACGTCTATATGCGTTCTGGCCTTTACAAGAATTCTCACACTTACGCGCAAAACCCACCCATGGTGATTGGAATGGAAGGCGCGGGCCAAGTCGAAGCAGTCGGTGAAGGCGTAACTGAGGTTAGTGTGGGCCAAACCGTTGCCTACTGTCTTCATTTGGGGAGCTACGCTGAGTATGCTGTCGTGCCAGCCTGGAAGTTGGTCCCTGTGCCCGATGACGTTCCGTTAGAGATGGCAACAACCTTGATGCTGCAGGGCTCAACAGCACACTACATGACCCATTCGTTGCACAATCTGCAGCCAGGTGAACGTGCTTTGATCCACGCGGGCGCTGGTGGTGTTGGTCAAATCATGACGCAATTGGCGAAAGCAAAAGGCGCCGAGGTTATCACAACAGTCGGAAGTGAAGAGAAAGCCGAGATTTCACGTTCATTGGGCGCGGATCACGTCATCATCTATACAAAAGAGGATTTCGCTGCACGCGTGGCTGAGATCACCAATGGAGCGGGCTGTAACGCAGTTTACGACTCAGTCGGTATTGCCACCATCGAAGGTTCCATGAAATCGACGGCACGGCGAGGAACCTTATGTAACTATGGTGCCAGTTCTGGTGCGGTTCATTCGATCAACCCACTTGACATTGCAGAGGCTGGATCGATCTTTTTCACCCGTCCGCATTTGGCCGACTACATTCCAAACCTCGAACAAAGACGCGGCAGAGCCAATGATTTGTTTGAGCTTTACCGACAAGGCAATTTGAAGCTCAGACACGATAGAACTTATCCCTTAGCGCAAGCAGCAGACGCCCATCGGGCGTTGCAAGCCCGTGAAACGAAAGGGAAAGTACTGATGGCGGTTTAAGAGGCGTCGCGGTAGCTTTTGGTTTTGCCGAACCATTTGCGCAAGACGAAGGCCACCATTGATGGTGACCCCTTTGTGATGTACTTGATCAAGGAGCCTGCTTTGCTTCGGGCTGTTGTCACGTCCCAGGCGCGGCGATGAATGAAGTAGCTGTCAATCATCTGCTCAACGTCTCTTTTGCCTTCCAACAAAGCGGTAAAGTCTTTGAAAGAACGGCGCCAATCTTGGTGGATGAGATAGTCGTCAAGTATAGGTTTGTCGTCGAAACCGAGTGAGCGCGCAACTGCTGAAATATCAGCCAGTAAGCCATTGATCTGTTGGATCGGGTTGTGCTTCACGGTGATGTTGTCGCCGTGCTTACGATAGAGCAGAAGCGGTTCCTGCATGATTTCTAACTGGCCTTCTTCTTGCAATCTAGCCCAAAGATCCCGATCCTCTGCATGCCTGAAATAGAGCCGGTATCCACCAGCTTTTTTCAGCAAGTCGGTGCGGATTATTGTGGTTGGGTGGGGAAGGGTTGGTAACTGTGGCGGAAATTGAGTGAGATCTGTTTTATCGTCTGTTGGCAATGCTGCTTCTTTTGATTTCTTGCCGTGTTGATCAATCAAGTAGAAGCCTGAACCGACTGCCGCGTGTTCTATGTTGTTTTCCAAGAAGGCGACTTGCTTTTCAAATCTGTCCGGCAAAGACACATCATCCGCATCCATACGAGCGTAATAACGACCATTGGCGATCTCTAGACTGTAGTTCAACGTGGCGATCAACCCTTTGTTCTGTTGATTTATCACGGTGATATCTGGGTGTTTTTCTTGAAATGATCGCGCGATTGCCAGGCTGTCGTCGCTAGAGCCATCGTTGATGATAAAGAGTTCGATGTTTGGGTAAGTTTGATCCAGGATAGACTGGATAGCCTCAGCCAAGAAAGCAGCGCCGTTGTAGACGGGAATGGCGCAGGTGACCAAGGGGTGAAAGCTCATATTTGGTCCTAGTAGATTGAGTTTAGAAGCGTTTTAGATGCCAACGCCAAGCGTCGTCAATGATCTGCGTCAAAGAAGAGTTCACCGGTGTCCATTTGAGGAGCTTTTGGGCTTGCGTCGCATCGGCGACCAGTCGTGCAGGGTCACCTGCCCGTCGCGGTGCAATGACTGTTTGGATCTCGCGGTTTGTCGTGCGCACGGCCGCCTGAAGCAGCTCTTTAACTGAAGCCCCTGTACTTGTGCCTAAATTGAGGGCGGTGCTTTCTCCACCAGCTAACAAAAAATCAAGTGCTGCGACATGCGCAGAAGCCAAGTCCTTTACATGAATATAGTCTCTGACCGCAGAACCATCGTCTGTTTGATAATCGTCTCCGAAAATTGAGAACTGGTCCCTAAGGCCTCGTGCCGCATCTAAAAGAATTGGAATGACGTGGGTTTCGGGTGAATGATCTTCACCAGTTTCAAGTTCTGGATCGGCGCCCGCTGCATTGAAGTAACGAGGGCAAACGAAACCGAGAGAGTGTGCTTCAGCGTAGGACTTTATCATAGCCTCGCAAGCAACCTTGGTTCGCCCATAGGTGTTGATTGGCTGAATGTTTTGGCTCTCGCTAATCAGTTCGACGTCAGGTTCGCCGTAAACTGCAGCAGTAGAAGAGAAAATAATGTGAGGTACAAAATGTCGAGCCATTGCGTTGAGCAGGTTCATGGTTCCGCCGAGATTAGTTCTCCAGTAGAGGTCAGGTTTTTGCCCAGATTCCCCGACTAAAGACTTAGCTGCGAAGTGGAAAACCGCAGAGATTTTGTATTCGCTAAAAAGTTGGTCGACTGCGGCTTTATCGCAAACATCACCTCGAACTAAATCTCCCCATTTGCAGAGATCTTTGTGGCCAGTTGAAAGATCGTCAAACACTAGGACTTCACGCCCTGACTGTGCCAAGGCCTTGCAGCAATGACTGCCGATGTATCCAGCGCCCCCGACAACTAAGACCTTATCCATCACTAGATCCTTCGTTTGCTTCTTTTAGGACCATATGGGCAGCGTTTTTGACATGTCTGAAACGGTCAGAGCCCAAGTGTTTGCCGCCGTACCACCTCGTCACAATTACGGCCAGGTCCAGGACTTGCTCTCCTTCGAGAACATTTAGTATGACACCGCCAGCACCACTTTCCCCATCGTCAGACTTCATTTCTTCAACACCATTCTCGCCATTGATCCGCGCTGCCCAGGTGTTGTGGGTCGCGGTTCTATACTTTTTCTTCGACGTGTGGGTTTTCAGTAATGCTTTGACATCTTCTTCACTCTTTACTGCTCCCAACCCGACGGAATAGCGAGATCCTCGGTCGGATATCACCTGTTCCAGCAATAGGTATTGAGGCCAATTTGAGGACATCAGGCTTTGAGAGCAGCCGTTGTTCTAACGAGGTCTTCGACAACTGAGTCTATTTTGGGCTGCCAGCTTTCGTCTTTCAACTGCCCGTCTTCGTCAAAAACATTCATGGCTCCGCCTACGGCCAGCTGGCTGGGTACAACTAAGACCCCAATCCCTGATAGTAATTGGCGCAAGCCCGGGAGCGCCCTCAACCCGCCAAGGCCACCAGGTGATGCTGCCAATAGGGCCGCGACCTTTCTTTTGTAAGGCGCAAGATCCGGCTCTTCGGCATCTGACCTAGAAATCCAATCAATCGTGTTCTTGAGTAAGGGACTGAAAAAGCCATTGTATTCCGGTGAGGCAATGATGAAGGCGTCGTGTTCGTCGAACATACGGCGAAGTTTTTTAACGTTTGTGGGCAAGCCATCCGATGCCTCAAGATCCCCATCATAAAGCGGGAGTGGGAAATCGGCGAGGTCCAACAAGGTAACATCTGCTTTAGTCTCAGCCGACTGTGCTGCTACAGCAGCGAGTTTTTTATTGAAGGGCGCTTTTCGGATCGAACCTGAAAACACCAAGACTTTCACTTTTGACACTGGATAACCTTCTACTGTGGACTAGATTGAACTGAGCTATTTTTGGGCGACTTCTTTTGCAGATGCAAGCTAAACAATCTGTGTTAAAGGGTCCCAAACGTTAATCAGGTTCCTCAACGATGTCTCTAAATCAAAAACTGCGTGATCCTCGTATATTCCTATTGCTTCTGGCAGTTGGAATGGCCTTCGGGTTCGCTGTCTGGCGCGTGTTGTTGGATAATTTCTCAGTGAGGGAGATTGGCTTCACAGGCCTGGACATTGGTGGCGTGCAATCTGTTCGTGAGATCCCCGGTTTCTTGGCTTTCACAGCTGTGTTCTTGCTCTTGATAATCAAAGAGCAAATCTTTGCTCTGGTTTCAATTGGGTTGATGGGTATCGGTATTGCGCTAACTGGCTATTTGCCAAGTCACGTGGGGCTCTATTTCACGACCGTTTTGATGTCGATTGGCTTTCATTACTACGAAGCAGTTAACAAGTCATTGACCTGGCAATGGTTGCCAAAAGATGAAGCGCCTCAGTTTATGGGCAAGATTATTTCCTTTAAGTCCCTTTGCGAGATTTTTGCATTCATATCTGTCTGGCTTTGGATTTCTGTAATTGGTCTTTCTGTAGAGATTTCCTACGCTATTGGCGGGTGTTTTCTCATCGTGATCGCATTTTATTGTTGGATTGGTTTTCCATCGTTCCCGCAGGCTGTGACACAGCGCAAAACAATCGTCTTAAGAAAGCGTTATTGGTTGTACTATGCCTTGACCTTCATGGCTGGTGCCCGTCGTCAGATTTTCATCGTTTTCGCTGGCTTCTTGATGGTCACCAAATTCGATTACGGCGTGGACGATATCGTCATTTTGTTCTTAGCGGCCTCCGCTCTCAACTTCTTCATAGCGCCCGTCGTTGGTAAAATGATTGCCAAATGGGGGGAGCGCAACGCTTTGATCCTCGAGTATGTTGGTTTGTTCTTCGTCTTCTACGCTTATGCTTTTGTCGAACGTCACGAAGTGGCGGCCGGTCTCTTTGTTATCGATCATCTCTTCTTTGCTATGGCCATTGCCCAGCAGACCTATTTTCAGAAAATTGGTGATCCGGCGGACATGGCGTCAACGGCCTCTGTTGCCTTTACAATCAATCACATAGCCGCTGTGTTCTTGCCCTTCCTATTGGGCGCAGTCTGGCTGGTGTCGCCCTCGGCTGTGTTCTTGGTTGGTGCAGGATTGGCGGCCTTCTCTCTAATCTTGTCGCTCAATGTTCCTAGGCACCCAGAGCCAGGCAATGAAACCACCTTTGGGCCCAAGTACCCGGCCGCGCAGCCAGCGGAATAGCTTAACTACAGCAGACGCTTGCTGGATGGCCGCCCGTGATGGGAACATCCATGGACGGGTTTTCATCGAAGAAGCCAAACGGCATCCAATGGAAGCCTGCGTAGACGGTAGGTTGAACTGGCCAGTCCTCAGGGCGAGGGAGATGGTGATAGTTCATCGTGTACCAAACAACGATATCTTCGTTGCGTATGGAGCGGTTGGCTTTCGTCCAGTCAGGTAATCCATCTCCACCGGCGTGTTGGTTCGGGAACCAACCAGCTGGGAAACGTTCTTGCCGCTGGTAAGGTGTGCACCACAGGTGCTTGAACATAAAGCCAGCACGTTTACCAACAGCTGAGTCGGCGTGTAAGAATGGCAGGGCGTTAGTGCCTGGGACAAGCTTGTAGCCTGTCGGTTGACCTAAGCCATTCGTCTGGTTCTCGTTAATGACCTTCCAGTATCGAGCCGACGACAAGTTCAGCTCTCGCTGTGCGTCTTGTTCACATTCAAAGATGTTCTGTTTGGTTAGGATAGCGTTACCGTGCGGGTTCTTTTCGCCCATTGGCGCTGCTTCGAAATTGACCTCAGCCAGAGAATTCTTGGGGCCGTCAACCGCCATATCAAAACGGAATGAGAATACATGTTGATGGATATGAGAATCAATTCCAGGTGCCACCAAAGTCCCATACTCTGGTGTCCGGCCAAGCTCGATTGCGCTGGGCAACGGTACACCGGTGGCCTTAACTTCAACACCAATTGTACCGTCTTGATAGAAATACCAAAAGAACCCGTAGATGTAGTTGCCTATAGTCGCGACAGACGAAATTACCAGCCTGCGTGATCGTGTGACAGAAGATTGCCCGCGTCTTGGATCTGTGTACTTCCAAAGCGTGCCATAATCCTCTTCATGCATACAGACAGCATTTTTGACGAATTGGGGCTCACCGTTCCAGTCATGAGACCAGAGATCGAAATAGTAGATGTGACCGAGGCAGTCGCAACCCAGTGACAAAGGACTGGTCGATTGACCGATGCCGTACTCGCCAGTGTCGAATGCATTCCTTCTGAAGTTACCGCCAGTTGGATCACCGTAAGGCACGACCATCTCCGCCATTGATGCCCGGCGCATGATGGGTCTTAGAACACCTTGGTCCTCGTAACCAATGTTGTGAAGAACTAAGCCCTCTCTTAAGTCGAAGCCAACTTGGAGACGCCATTTCTGCCATCTGACTTCCTGGCCATCGACCTCAAAGCTTGGGCCGTCTGGTTGGATGATATTGAGTTCTTTTAGGTCTTGTCGTGTGTTTTTTTGTACCGAAATAGACTTAGTATCCGGCGGAATTGGAACAACGCCGTAATCATCAATCCGAATCAACTTCCCTCGGCGCAAGTCGACGACTGGATGAAGATTGGCAACAGGGCGGCCGTAAGGATTGTCGCCGGCTTCGTTTTGTAACCAGCAGTGCCCGAAGGCGATGCGTTCACCTTCCTCTTCCTCGACGCCAAAATGCCCAGCAGCCCAAGCCTCGACCAAAAGGTCTGATAGGTCTGTAATGCCACGTTTGGCACATGCAGCTTGAAAATCGGGATCTGCTTTGGCAACTTCCTGGGCGTAGACAAATTCATCAGGAACAATCCTGGCCTGAACACCTGGCACAGGCTGCCAGTCGATTACCGTTTCATTCGTAAGGGATACTGTGCCCTGGAAGGTGGTGTTGGATGATCTCTCATAACAACATACATAGGCTTCACGATCTCCCGAAGAGTTGTCAATTTCCGGCTCGTTGAGGGTGATGGTTTCAAACCAACCAGTGTCGTCGATCAGTTGTTCTGATTTGACCAGAGAGACAACAGTTCTGATTTCATCCCCATTCAGAGGAACGAGCGATTGATTGCAAGCCATAAGAAAACCTCGATTTGAAAGTCCTTCAAACCTAGTCTGCTATCTGCTTTCCGCCAAGAGTTGATTTATGACAGCTTCTCCACTTGCAGGATCAAAAATGTTGTCTTGAAAACGGACAATGCCATTTCTGTCCACTATGGCAATCTCCGGTGTGCCACGGGTTCGATAGTTCAGCATAGTGAGCGGAATGTGATGCCCCTCAACATGTAGGTCATTGCCAACCGGATGTGTGATGTTTTTGTTTTTTATGAAATTTTTCAACATCTCAGGTGTCTGATATTTATGACCTTCGAAAACAGTATGAATGGAGACGAAGAGAATTTCTCCCGCAAGCGCCTGCTTTTCATATTTCTTCTCCCATGTATGCATCAAGGGGATGGAGAAGTTGTTACAGCCCGGACACCAGAGTTGAAAGAAGTCGATAACGACGACTTTGCCTTTGTGGTCTGCAACAGTACCACCGTCTGAATTGAGCCATTCGGCTATTTGCCAACCAGGTGCTTTTTGCCCAACGATGCCGGCGTGACCAAGTGCCGGCCAAAACAAGGCAAGAAAGAGTGTGAGTTTCAACAGGTTTTTCAAGCTTTTATCTTTCTGTTCGTTTCTCTAGCACAGCGACTTTATGACGTTTTCTAACTTTAGAAGCCAGTAAACAGGGTGTGAGGTTGCCGTTACTATCTTGCCAGTGAGAATCAGTTTTGTGTCATTACTGCATCAGTACTAAGTATTGTTTTCTCTGGATTAGTCTATTTACAACTAATCATAAGTAAAACTTGACAAACGAATCGGGTTTTACTTGAACGAATCGGAATAGCGCTATGCATTTTACTAAGCGCTTGAAATGGATTCGTTGGGGGATTCCAAGTAATGATGCTTAAAGATCGGTCTATTGGACTAGTCTCAGCAGCGGCGGCCTTTGCCCTTCTTGCTGGGGGGCACTTTGTTTTTGCGGCCAACACAGACAAAACGCTAACAGCTCTCGAACAAGTTCGTGAAAACTGCGAACAGGAAAAAGAACAGACTTGGTTCCATCGCCTTATGAAAGGCAATTATCACACCAGTAGTGAAGATGGATCTTTTGTCCTCAATGGTTCGGCCGACTGTGATGCTGTTGTTTCTGAAATCAATCATGTTGAACAAACACTTTCCGATCAAAAAAGTGAGATTGTTACATTAAAGCAGGCAGAAGCTCTGGCGGTTAGAGATAAGGATAAACTCTCGAAACAGATAGCTGTCCTTAAAGGAAGGCATGACGAGTCGATCGATGCTATTCAACTAAAAGACCTCGAGCTGAAGGGGATAAGTGACGCCACAGCTCGGTTGCAGGCAGAATTGGCTAAAGCTGAGGAAGAGCGACTAGCATCCAGTAAGAAAGCTGACGATTTTTCAGCAAGAAACTTGGAGCTTTCCAACGAGATCACTAGCCTCAAAACTAAACTGCTAGAAGAACGAGAAGAAGTTCAAAGGTTAGCGTTCGAGCTTGAAAACAATTCAAGCGACAAAGCAGTAAAACAGGTTTTGTCTGCGCTTAAGGAAAAACTCTCTGAGACAGAGGCGCAACTTGCGGAGCTAAAATCTGATCTTGCTAAACGACTTACAGCAGAAGAGTTATTGAAAACGGCTAACTTTGACAAGCTTGAAGTCGCGGAGCTTAGCGACGCAGCGACCAAGCTACAGCTTGAATTGGCCGCCGCAGAAGAGAAGTTGGCTGCTGACCAAAAAACTATCGTGCGTCTAGGTGAATACAAGGCTGAAGCTGAAGTAGAAATTAGTGCACTTAGTGATCGCTTGTCTCAAGCAGAAGATCAGGTGAAGACGCTTACAGCCGCACTTACTGATTCTCGTTCAAACACCAATATGGAAACCCTTCAGACAGAGTTGAGTATGACGAAAGCCAAACTCGCCGAAACACAAAGGGAGCTCGGCAGTTTGGAAATAAAATTAGCTGCCACGCAATCTCTGCTGTCAAAAGCCAGAACGACAACGGTTGCCGACGGTGCTGTGGATGCAGGGAATTCTGGCCTCATCTCCGATAACAAAGTCGATGCTGATCTGGCAGAGTTGCAAGCTTTGAACAGCAAACTTAGCCAGCAGCTGCAATCTTTGGAGGGCACCATCGCAGGGCTGAAGTCTGAAGAGGGTGTTCCGGCTGAAGATCTGAAGGATCTAGTCGCAGAGATTAAGAAGGACGTTAGCTCCGTAACATCACATGACGGCAGATTAGTCCTTAATAACGGCATACTGTTTTATCCGGCATCTGCCTTCGTTTCGAAAAAAGGTAAAGTCGCGCTTCGTGAAATCGCTGAACATATAAAAGCCAAGTTGGACGAAAACCATAACTGGAGCCTGTTTGTTGAAGGACATACGGATCAGCAGTCGATTTCGACCAGTCGCTACCCATCGAACTGGCATCTTGGTGGTGCTAGGGCTGCAAATGTGGTGAGAATCCTCATCAAAGAAGGTGTCCCTGCCGAAAGATTGTTTGCAGCGAGTTTGGCCGCATTGAGACCAATAGATGATCGAGCGACAAAAGAAGCTTATGCAAAAAATCGTCGAGTAGAACTGCGCTTCACCAAACTGTAACTCCAGAATAGTAAGAAAGATGAAAGTCGATGTCCGATAACAAAGTAGAGGTCACGACAGACAGCGGAAACCGTGCGCTTGCTATCGTTGTTTTCCTCCTGTCCCTCATGATCTTGTTCTCCGCCCTCTTAGGCGGGCTTCTGCCAGGCCTCTTCCTTGTTACAGCGGGGGTTGTAGGTGTTGTGTCGGCATGGGCGGTTCTGCAAACGAGAGTTAGTCGTTATTCCAGCTTGAGGTTGTCTATTGCAGTGGTGCTGGCGATTGTCTCCGTCGCGGTTATCGTCATTGTCATCTTTGGTAAGAACCTCCACATAGCCCCAATGGCTATCGGTGGAATATTGGGGGTGATTTCGTCTTGGTGGCTGTGGGTTTCAGGGCAGGGCGCACGGGCATCAGTTAAGTGTGAAAACTGTACGCGTTTGGAGGCAAAAGTCGAGGAGGCTAGCAAACTAGCAGATGTTGCGAAAGCTGAGCTAGCAATGCGATCCCAAACTGTTGAAAAAACGGACCTTGAACCCGCAGAAGCAACAGCACCGCAAAACCTCTTTGAAACGCGTCCAGATAAAGTTGATGACCTAAAGCTCATAAATGGCGTTGGGCCCGTGTTTGAAAAAATGCTGAACGAGCATGGGATCTATCAGTTTGATCAGATCGCAAAGTTTTCCTCCGAGGATGTAGCATGGATGGCGACACAATTGGGTGCTTTCCCTGATCGGATAGAACGTGATGATTGGGTCAAACAAGCTAAAACGCTGGCGAACTAGACTATTGGTGCATGGATTGAATAAATTTTCTTCAATTTTGCGAGTAAATCCAAATAATTACTAGCGATTCTGATTTGGATTCGTTAGGGTAAACGTAATTTTATTGTTGAGACCCAGTCTCGTTTATTTGAAAACTATATTTTAGTAGTTAATTTGATGCTGAATTTATTTGGCCGTTCTCTTTTTGTGGATGGTCCTATTACTCCCGGTTTAAAAGAAGTCCGTCTTGCCGGACGCAGAAAAATTGCGTTTGGCGGTATAGTGCTGAGTTCTGCAATTTTGCTGTCTTCCTGCGCAATTGTTAGAACAGACTATAGACAGCCAAGCTATAAGCAACCGGCGCATCAGCCCTACAGTTTGTCTTCCGCTGGTGTTACCGCGCGCAAAGCCAATCCGATAATACAGCAACAGCAGTATAAACCGCAGCCGTTACCGGCTATACCTCGAACTGTTGTACCTGCTTCCAAGACGATTGGCGCTAGTCCAGAACCTACACAGATCCGTCCAGACTACGAGCGTTTCAAACAGGCTTTTGCCGTTACCCTCCAGCAATGGAGCCGCACTGGAAACAAAGAAGTTGCAGCGGTCGTTGATTTTTACGCGACGCTTGGTGGCTTTCCAATCTGGTACCGAAGAGAGGGCTGGAACCCTGCCGCTACCTTGGCGCATAAGACGCTGCGTAATGCGCACCTAGATGGTCTTAACCCGCAATCCTACCTTCCAGGTGAGGGGTATGAATTAGAGCACCTCAGTCATTTGGAAGACTTCGTTAACGCAGAGATAATGCTAACTCAGGGATTGATGAAGTATCTAGTCGATGTGAAACATGGTTTGTTGAACAATGGATCACGGCTCGTCGGTGGCAAAGTTCTGAAAAAGGGGCTGAGATCACGAGATTTTGGTGCCTGGTTAGCATCGGTACCGCCGCAAAGCCGCCAATACCAAGGCTTGAAGGTCGCTATGGGGCAGTCAGGTTTGGACCAAAACCAACGGCGTTTGATAGCCCTTAATTTGGAGCGTTTAAGAAAACCGCGGCCCAAAAGGGCTGGTCGAAACTTGGTCCTGAATCTTCCTGCCTTCACACTGGATGTTTATGATGGAGAGCGTTTTGCATTCGACATGCCAGTAGTCATTGGCCAAAAAGAGCGCCCTACACCAATCATGAAGGACAAGATCGTCGATCTGAAGTTCTCCCCTGATTGGTCGGTGCCAAATGTTGTGGCTAAAGAGGATATTCTTCCACTTTTGAAAGCCAAAGTGCCTATCCTGGATAAAATGGGTGTTGTTGTTCAGAAAAGTGGGCGGCGCGTTAAACGACCTGAAAAAATCTCGTGGCGTAAATACAACGCTAACAATCTGCCTTACACTTTTTGGCAACCTCCTGGTCCGAAAAATGCTCTCGGCGGTGTCAGGTTCTCCCTGACGAACCCTGAAGCTATAACCATGCACGATTCACCGGAGCGAGACAAATTTGTGCTTGCGCAACGGATGGTTAGTTCTGGCTGTGTGAGGGTAGGGGATGCAGTTGGGCTTGCTCATTGGATCATGTCACAAGAAAAAGGCTGGTCCAGAGATCTTGTAATGAAAAAGATGGGCGCCGGTCGGACTGAATCCGTTCGGCTAGATGACCCAGTAGAAGTTGATTTTGTCTATTACACTGCCTGGATTGACAAGAAGGGTTATGTTCAGTTTGGTGAAGATGTTTACGGCCATGATGTCGTTCTAGCGAAAAAGATTGGTATATGAAGTAGATCGCCTCATTTCATGTCTTCCCCAAGACTTTTCCCCTCTTTGAGGTGATCTCTTACCAATCTTAGCGGCCCAGTATCCCCCATGCTGGGCCGCACTCATTTCTGCCCAGGGGTTTGGTTTAGATTTAGTTCGAAATCCTAGGAGAGAAAAAGGGGAAGAAGAAAGCCAGCGTTTTGAGCTGTAAGCAGCTGGATTGCGCGAGCCGTCTTAGATGACACTGCGTCGATCAGCTAGCAGTATTTGAGGTGTTCTGGACAACACAATCGAAAAACATGCGGCCAAAAGAAAACGCCGCTGAAACATCAGCGGCGCTCTCAAACGATCGTTTGGCCGTGAGGCCGGATAGTCTTATAGGCAGTTGGCTCTGTAAAGAGACAAGCCTGATTTAGATGTAGGAACGATGCTACAATCGAAAGCCGGTTGTGCATAGACTGGTGCTGGAAGCGGAGCCTGTACAATCGGTGTAGGATACTGTGTAGGATAAGGAGCCGGATATTGGATCTGTTGCTGAACAGGGATCGTTTCAACTGGAAGAGGCTCAAAGATTGGCTCTTCAATTGTTTGGACGATCGGAGTTTGTCCAATCACCGGAGTGGAAGCTGTAGGAACAGGAGCGAAGATATCGCCAGTTTCCAAAGTCTCGGAAGTACGAGAGCAAGCCGCGACGGAGCTGATCAATGCTACGCCAACAACTGGCAAAAGAAATTTCTTAAAAGTCATGACAAATTTAACCTCAAATGTGTTTTCCCGAAAAATGGCCGGGACTACCTAAAAAGAGCTTAAGTAAAATATAAAGCTTTCCTTTTCTACACCGCTTGACTCTAGAAGTACAGTAAAATTACAAATCAATATGTTGTGGGTTTTTCTTGATAGAATGGATTCCCATAAGAAGGCTTTGTGGGTTTGACTGTTTAGCCGTTTGTAAGTGACTCCTAAAATGCAAAGTTTTGTGCAAAACAATCCTCCTCTTTATAGGTGGTCGCATGGCAGCGCCGCAGTTTCAGTTGTTTGGATCGTTGGCTAATCTGTGAAAAGCCTTCTCCAAAACCGCAATGGATTGCGCTGTTGCGGTATAGTTCGAAAGGATGTGCCGTACTTCCTTAACGACTTCAGGATCACCAGTTCTCCAAAGACCAAACAATAATTGGTTAACATAGGGTTTTATTGAGGGCAGTGTGTTGTAGTCGGCACCCGGTGGTCCTGTGCGGCCAGGCAATCGCCTGCGTTTGCCAAGGAACCCTTGAAAACTATAGAAAGCGTCATCTTGTTTGAGGAATTCCAGTCCGTAGTTGAGGGGATTGTCTTCAGGGTTGGTAACATCAAATGCTGACAGGGTGGGTCGTGCGTCGTCCCCGAGCATGAAGTTCAAATTGTTCTTATTGAGAAAATTTACGACAGGCCACCAACGTTGGGCATTGTTTCCATTGGTGAGGAAAGGGTAGAGTTCATTAGAACCTAATGCAGCAACAAGCCTTAAGGGTCTGTCTTCAGTCGGCGCGTGAATGTCAGTTCCAAAGAAATAGGTGCTGAGGTGATTGTGTTGTTGCAGAAGTAGCGCCGTTGGAACTCCTGCTTCAGTGATTGCAATTGTTGCGGCTGTGTAGTGATCTAGCTGATGCCAGTCGTTGTTCCATCCGAAAAGCGTTGCGATGACGCCGAACCCATAGGGCAAGTCTTTCGCTAGCCCGGAAGTTGGGAACACGAAGTTGTAGGTCAGAAAGGTGAATTGCGTTCCATTGTTGAACGTCCCCTTATCGAGCCTAGCGAATGCGATAGTTAGGTTTTCTTGAGCATCTTTTGGGGCACTATAGACAAACTCAACGTCGCTACGGTTCTTGTAGAGATTTAGAAGATCAACGGAGACGTTGGTTTCTAGAACGTTGCCTTTAACGTCTAAGAGACGGCCATTTGCGATATAGTCGTCATAAAAAGAAATTGGGCGACTGCCGCCTTTTGAGCGGAAGAACAGAGGTCTGAATTTTTCCAATAATTCGCGGTCATTAGCTGAAGCCGCCGAGTTGCTTCTAGGGTGTTGCGCGAAGTAGTCTTCGAATTTTGGGTAAGCTGCAAAAGTAGATTGTTGTTTGGGCAGGAAAACTAAAACAGCGATTACAGTGGCAGCCAACAGCAAAGCTATTGCTGTAATCAAGAGGTACACTTTCCTCACCGTCATCTATGCGACGTCGTAGTGATCAAGCTTGCGCGCGAGAGCCAACAACCCTTTGTCTTTTCCGCGGCCAGCGATCAATGAAAGCCCAACAGGGCCTTCAGTCAAGCGAGCGGCTGGAATTGTAATCTGCGGTGTTCGAGAAAAGCCGGAGATTGTGGTCAAATTCATAGCTCGCTCCCGAAAAGCATCCATCGCGGTTAATCTCTCGGCGGGTAGCGGTGCAACGCCTGCCGATGTTGGGATCATAATGATAGTGTTCTCATCCATCAGGTTGCCAACAGTTTCGATAACCTGTTTCTCGACATTCTTAGCCATCGCGGTGAGTTCAGGTTTTTCTGACCGATCTCTGGCTATTTCAAACCGCTCTTTTATGCCCGGACCAAAGGATGGTTTTAATTTCTTTATCCAATCGCGATGTGTTTCCCAGATCGTTACACATTGCAGCTGTCTAAAAGCAAAAAACCAGTCCGCCAGTTGATTGCCACTGAGATTTACTTCCCTGAGATTACAGCCGAGTTTTTCGGCGACATCATTGATAGCGGGCTTAAGTGCTTCGTGGTGCGCGGGCTCAATCTGATCGAAGGCATCAACTGGTAACAAAATTGTTTTGGGTGATAGGGGGCCAGCGTCTTCTCCGGGCAACAAGATATCGCCGATGTCTGCGAACAGCTTGGCACTTCTAGTAAACCAACCTGCAACATCGAAACTGGGTGACAAGGGCACAATACCGTCTGTTGGTACGCGCCCATGTGTTGGGCGTATGCCATAAAGGCCGCAGTAAGAAGCGGGGATTCTTACTGATCCGCCTGTATCAGTGCCTAGCGTGAAATCGACGAGCTTACCGGCAACCGCACTGGCAGAGCCGTTACTTGAGCCACCAGGAATGCGACCTGGCGCGGCGACGTTCACTGGTGTGCCATAGTGATGGTTTTGACCATTGATTGAGTAGGCCAATTCGTCAGTAAGAGTTTTTCCAACTAAGTGAGCGCCGGATCCCAGGAGTTTTCGAATGGAAGAGGCCGTTTCAGTTGGGGCATCATGGGTCTCCAACCAGTCAGGGTTTCCAGCACCAGTCTTAACGCCAGCAATGTCGTACAAGTCTTTCACGGCAAAGGTTAGGCCGTCAAGGCTGCCACTAGATGTTGGATTGATATCTACTGGGCGGTCTTGCACGAATGCGCCGAGCTGATCTCGGTCTAAAATTGAGCTCATTTATTTGTCCTTCTTATTGTAGAGCTTGCTGGGGTCTATTTCGACCGGCAAAACGTCAGTGACAAAGCCGTTTTCGACTTGATTGTAAAAGCAACTTCTTCTTCCTGTGTGGCAAGCGACGCCTTTTTGTCTAACCCTTAATAATAGAGTGTCACCATCACAGTCATAGAAAAAGGTGACAAGGTCTTGTGTCTGTCCAGAGCTTTCTCCCTTACGCCACAAAGCTTGACGAGAGCGAGACCAGTAACAAACGCGACCACTAGATAGGGTCTCTTCTATCGAATCTCGGTTCATCCAAGCCATCATCAACACTTCGCCACTGTCAGCGTCCTGGGCTATGGCCGGGATTATACCTTCTGGCGTGTATTTGAGGTCACTAGGATTGAAGGTGCTTTTCATTGATTGGGAGACACTTGTTGGTTGTTTGAGGGGTGGTGCTGCGCGAATCCTGCCACGAATCGTAGTTAAACATAACTGACTGTCAGCAAAAAAGAACTTTTGATGGCGAAAGTTTTCCACAATGCCTTACCCAAGCCCCCATAAAATTTTGAAACGAATCGAGACATTTTGGTTGACGACAAGATCAGGCCCAAAAACGACTTATGGTTTCGATTTGTTTTCTTGATTATGGACTCGACTTTATGCGAGAGTCCTCCAACGGACATCGAAGCGCAACCGAAACTGGCCTCTTTCTAGTGGTCTATGTTGAGAAGTTCTCATTTGGACGCGATAGCGATGTTCGGAGTTATAATTGCCCAAATTGGGCATTTTTTAAATATCAGGGAAGGTATTTGTAATGAAAAGCATTAAGCTTTTTGCTGCTGCTGCAGCCGCTACTTTGGTAGCATCTACTGCTTCTGCTGGTACACTAGATGACGTTCGCGCTCGTGGCGAATTGAAATGTGGTGTTTCAACAGGTCTTATCGGTTTCGCATTCCAAGACGACACAGGTCGCTGGGGTGGTTTCGACGCTGAGATGTGTCGCGCTGTTGCAGTTGCGATCTTTGGCGATCAGGACAAAGTTAGCTTTACACCAACGACTTCTAAAGAGCGTTTCACTGTTCTTCAGTCTGGTGAAATCGACATGTTGGCACGTAACACAACATGGACATTCTCACGTGACGTAAACCTAGGTCTCGAGTTCGTAGGCGTTAACTACTACGATGGTCAGGGCTTCATGGTTCCTAAGTCTCTCGGCGTTACTTCTGCTGAAAACCTAGATGGCGCGACTGTTTGCGTTCAAACTGGTACAACAACAGAATTGAACCTTGCTGATTACTTCGCTTCTAAGAGCATGTCTTACGAGCCAGTGATTTTTGAAACAAACGACGAAATTCGTAAAGCTTACGAAGCTGGTCGTTGTGACATCTACACAACTGATGCATCTGGTCTAGCTGCTCAGCGTGCTGCGTTTGCTGATCCATCAGCTCACGTTGTTCTTCCTGAAATCATTTCCAAAGAGCCTCTTGGTCCACTTGTTCGCCACGGCGACAGCCAGTGGGGCGATGTGGTTCGTTGGACATTGAATGCAATGATCTCAGCTGAAGAGCTTGGCGTTAACTCAGGCAACGTTGCTGAAATGGGCTCTAGCAAGAACAAAGAGATCCTACGTCTACTCGGCGTTGAAGGCGATCTCGGCGAGCAGCTTGGCCTAAGCAACGACGCTTTTGCGAACGTTATCTCAACAATTGGCAACTACTCTGAGTCTTTCAACCGTACAATCGGTCCAGACACAGCAGTAGGCATGGAGCGTAACCTTAACGCTCTATGGACAAATGGTGGTATCCTTTACTCAC
>CAJQQJ010000393.1 GCA_905480445.1 uncultured Alphaproteobacteria bacterium
GATCCATTACGGGGCAGGCAATCGCTTTGTCAGGAGGCGAAATATGATCACTGATAATCTGAAACAGCAGAACAGCCCTTCGATAGAAGAAGCTCTGTCTAAAACTAGGCTGCGTCTCTGGCTGAAGATCTTGAAGACGTCGCGCGCAATTGAGGCTGAGGTGCGTGAAAGGCTTCGCAGTGAGTTCGGTTCGACCTTACCGCGCTTTGACGTTCTGGCCGCGTTACACCGTTCACACGATGGTCTAAAGATGGGCGATCTATCGGCCGAGCTCAAAGTTTCCAATGGTAACGTAACAGGCATTGTTGAGCGTTTGGTTAAAGATGGCATGGTTCTACGGGTTCCTGTTCCAGGAGACAGGAGAGCTTTGTTGGTGCGCCTCACGCAGAAAGGCAAAGAACATTTCTTAACGTTGGCAACGGCCCACGAAGAATGGATAGTTGAACTTTTAAGCGCTTTTGATGAGTCAGAAGCTGATCAGTTGCAAAGCCTTCTTAGTCTTACCGACAATCAATTTCATGACGATGAGAGGATCAACGAATGAGTGATATGCTCAACTATCAGGCGACACATTTTAAATGCTTCGCGGAAGGGTCCGTGGCCGTTATTTCTCTCGACCGGCCGGACCGCAAAAACCCTTTGACCTTTGAGAGCTACGCTGAACTCAGAGATTATTTCAGAGCACTCGCTTATGCGGATGATGTCAAAGCGATTGTCTTCACCTCTAACGGTGGGAACTTTAGCTCAGGCGGTGACGTGCACGACATCATTGGTCCTTTGCTTCAGCGTGATATGAAAGGGTTGCTTGAGTTCACTCGTATGACCGGCGATCTGGTTAAAGCCATGAACGCTTGCGGCAAGCCGATTATTGCGGCTGTTGACGGTGTTTGTGTTGGCGCCGGTGCAATCATCGCCATGGCATCCGACATGAGGCTTGCGACACCGGAAGCCAAGACCGCCTTCCTATTCACACGTGTTGGACTCGCTGGATGCGATATGGGTGCCTGCGCTATTCTTCCTCGTATTATCGGTCAAGCAAGAGCAGCCGAGCTGCTCTATACGGGGCGTTCAATGAGTGCGGATGAAGGCGAACGTTGGGGCTTCTTCAGTCGGGTTGTTGACCAAGACAGCCTTGAAAGTGAAGCTATGAAACTGGCTACAAGAGTTGCCTCAGGGCCGACCTTTGGCAACATGATCACCAAAACAATGTTGGCTCAAGAATGGAACATGAGCATTGATCAAGCTATTGAGGCCGAAGCGCAAGCCCAAGCTATTTGCATGCAGACCGAGGATTTCAAACGGGCTTACGAAGCTTTCGTGGAAAAGCGCAAACCGATCTTTGAGGGCAACTGATGGCAGAAAAGTCTTTCCTAAACTGGCCATTCTTCGAAGACCGGCACAGGGTACTATCTGAGCATCTCGAAAGGTGGGCCACTGAAAATTTGAACGATGTCGATCATTCGAATGTTGACGAAGCCTGCCGCGTACTGGTTGCTAAATTGGGCAATGATGGTTGGTTGAAACATTCCGCAGTTGACCCCGAAGACCCTTTGTCAAAATTGGACGTTCGCAGCCTTTGCCTCATTAGGGAAACACTGGCCCGATTTGATGGCTTGGCAGATTTTGCTTTTGCCATGCAGGGGCTTGGAACGGGTGCGATCTCCTTGTTTGGGACCGCTGAGCAGAAACTGACATGGTTGTCTAAAACACGAAGCGGCCAAGCTCTTTCGGCTTTTGCACTCAGCGAGCCTAGATCTGGGTCTGACGTTGCAAACATGGACCTAGCCGCCGTTGCTGACGGCTCGACCTACATTCTAAACGGCGAGAAAACCTGGATATCCAATGGCGGTATTGCCGATTTTTACTGTGTTTTTGCTCGCACCGGTGAAGCGCCTGGGGCTAAAGGCATCTCCGCCTTCATAGTACAAGCAGATACACCGGGGTTGGTCATCGCTGAAAGGTTAGAAACAGTGGCGCCCCATCCCTTGGCTCGGTTGTCTTTTGAGGATTGCCGTGTTCCGGCCAGTGCCTTGATAGGTCAACCTGGGGCTGGCTTTCGTGTGTCGATGTCGGTTCTAGATGTTTTTAGGTCAACTGTGGCCGCTGCGGCTTTAGGGTTTGCACGCCGTGCGCTAGATGAGGCCGTTTCGAGAGCGTCAAAACGAGAGCTGTTTGGTGCGCCCCTTAGTGAGTTGCAAATGGTGCAGGGGCATATTGCCGATATGGCACTTGATGTTGATGCCTCAGCCTTACTTATATACCGTGCCGCTTGGCTTAAAGACTCTGGTGCCGCCAGAGTGAGCCGGGAGGCAGCCATGGCAAAGCTGTTCTCCACTGACCAAGCACAGATCGTTATCGACAAAGCCGTGCAGATTCATGGTGGCGACGGCGTGCGTAAGGGGCACATCATGGAACGCCTCTACCGGGATATCCGCGCACTTAGGATCTATGAAGGCGCATCCGATGTTCAAAAGGTGATCATAGCCAGACAGACGCTGGGTGCCGCCAATGGTTGAGCCTTATGATCCGTCCAGTGAAGGCGCGGAAATGTCCTTCAAGTCACAGATGTCTTACGGCGATTATTTGCATCTTGATGACATTCTGAACGCTCAGCACCCAATTTCGACCGCGCACGATGAAATGTTGTTCATCGTTCAGCATCAAACATCAGAGCTTTGGATGAAGTTGCTTTTGCATGAGCTGTTTTGTGCAAGAAAATTCTTGAGTTCCGATCAGTTACCTCAGGCACTTAAGTCTCTGAGCCGCGTTTCGAAAATTCTTGAGAACTTGAATTCAGCCTGGGATGTTTTGCGCACGATGACCCCCAGCGATTACACTAAATTTCGAGAGTCCTTGTCACAGTCCAGTGGTTTTCAGTCCTACCAGTATCGCCTAATCGAATTTGCGCTTGGTAATCGCAATGAAGCCATGCTTGGGCCTCATCAGCATCTGCCAACTATATTGGCTCAGCTAGAGACCGAATTGTCGACGCCAAGCCTCTATACTGAAGTTCTGCGCTACGCTCATCGTGCGGGAATGCAAATCAACGAGCAAGCGCTTGCCGTTCAGCGGATCCCAAGATCATCTGATGAAACCATAGTAACCATGTGGCACAGCGTCTATCTGAACCCAGAAAGTTTCTGGTCACTTTATGAGGTGGCGGAAAAGCTTATTGATCTTGAAGACTTTTTCCGTCGTTGGCGGTTCAATCACGTGACAACAGTCGAGAGAATCATTGGGTTTAAACGTGGCACAGGTGGTACCGCCGGGGTCAATTACCTCAAGAAGATGCTTGATGTCGAACTCTTCCCAGAGCTTTGGCGCGTGAGATCAGTTCTATAAAGGGAGTAGAAAATAATGTTAGGTCCAACGGGGCATATTGATAGTTTCGCTCGAGATAATCTGCCGCCACCAGAGCTTTGTCCTGAGTTCCTTTTGGATGGGTTTGATTATCCTGACCGGCTGAATGTCGCTGTCGAACTTACCGACAAAGTTGTTGAGCAGGGCATGGGTGACAATACGGCCCTGATAGGTAACGGCCGTCAACGGACCTATAAAGAGCTTGCAGATTGGACCAACCGGCTGGCCCATGCGCTAGTGGAAGACTATGGTGTCAAACCCGGCAATCGTGTCCTGATACGCTCAGCCAATAACCCTGCCATGGTTGCCTGTTGGTTGGCTGCCACCAAAGCCGGTGCGGTGGTTGTAAACACCATGCCAATGTTGAGGGCTGGTGAGCTCACCCAGATCGTGGATAAAGCCGAAATCACTCTGGCGCTTTGTGATACACGACTGATGGATGAATTAGCTTTGTGCGCTAAAACCAACAGCTTCCTGAAACTGGTTGTTGGCTTTGATGGGACAGCAAATCACGATGCTGAGTTGGATCGTGTGGCCCTTAACAAACCGGTTAAATTCACGTCTGTTGATACGGGTAGGGATGACGTGGCTTTGTTAGGCTTCACTTCAGGGACAACCGGAGAACCAAAGGCAACCATGCATTTCCATCGTGATTTGTTGATCATTGCTGATGGTTACGCGCGTGAAGTTTTGGGTGTGACAGAGGACGATGTCTTTATTGGTTCGCCGCCTTTGGCTTTTACTTTTGGTCTCGGCGGTTTGGCTGTCTTCCCACTACGGTTTGGGGCAACAGCGACGCTCCTTGAGGCGGCTTCTCCGGAAAACATGATCGAGATAATAGAAACCTACAAAGCGACTGTGTGCTTCACGGCACCAACGGCATACCGCGTTATGTTGGCAGCAATGGAGGAAGGTGCAGATCTTTCATCGCTGAGAGCGGCTGTTTCAGCTGATGAAACTTTACCAGCGCCAGCCTATGACGCGACGATCGCGAAAACCGGCATGCCAATGTTGAATGGAATTGGTGCAACGGAGATGCTGCATATTTTCATCTCGAACCGCTTTGAAGATGCCAAGGCGGCTTGCACAGGAAAGCCCGTCAGAGGCTATTTGGCAAAGATCGTTGATGACGAGATGAAGGAAGTACCAACAGGTACGACAGGCAAATTGGCGGTCAAAGGGCCCACTGGTTGTCGCTATCTGTCGGACGACAGACAGCGAGTCTATGTGAAAGATGGCTGGAACTTGACAGGCGACTCATTTTATCAGGATGAGGATGGTTATTTCCATTTCGCGGCAAGAAGCGACGATATGATTGTCTCTTCTGGCTACAACATTGCTGGCCCCGAAGTTGAGGCAGCTCTACTTTCTCATCCCGCAGTTTTGGAATGTGGTGTTGTCGCAGCGGCAGACGTTGAACGCGGGCATATTGTTCAAGCACACGTCGTCCTGACGCCCGAATTTCAGCCAAATGATGAAACGCGAAAATCATTACAAGACCACGTCAAGAAATCTATCGCACCCTATAAGTACCCACGCTCGGTTGTCTTCATCGAGACTTTACCGAAAACCCAAACTGGGAAGATTCAACGGTTTCGGTTGAAACTACAGTAAGAACAGCAGGAGATCATCATGGTAAAAGTTATTCATCCAGAGGATTGGGCAACGGCCAAAGGCTACGCCAACGGTGTTATTGCTGAAGGCAAAATTTTGTTCGTCGGTGGCCAAATCGGTTGGACTAAGGATCAAATTTTCGAAACAGATGACTTTGTGGGCCAAGTCCGTCAGACCCTAGAAAACATTGTCGGTGTTGTGGAAGCCGCTGGCGGAAAAGTGGAGAACATCGCCCGAATGACTTGGTTCATCAAGGACAAACAGGCTTATGTTGCCAGTCAGAGAGAACTTGGCCAAGTATACCGTGATGTTCTGGGTCGACACTTCCCAGCTATGAGTCTGCTTGTGGTTGCCGATCTACTTGAAGACCGCGCGCTTGTGGAAATTGAGGCAACCGCAGTTTTTGACTGAGAAATTTATTGCTATCGTCGATAAAACATTGGTTTTTAATGCTTTTATTGACCAAGAGGGCCGTGGAAACTCAATGTCTCGCCAAGGTACCACCGATGGAGGCAATGTGGCGTTCATTGGGTTTATCCACTTTCATGGAACTTTTTCTGCTTCCTTCTTCAGGGAACCATTAGAATATCTCAGCGTTAAGGGGTCTGGTTTATCGAGGGCTAGTCAGAGCTGCTAATCTGATAGCTTGAACGTGCCAATGTCAACGCCGGAGTAAAAACCCACCATTGGCCGGAGTAAAAATGTACCAGTTTGATGGTGTTGGACAGTCGTCATTATCCGCGTTCAGTGGAGCAGCCGTAGGGTGCGGAGCTGGGCGCGGATAATGAGTTAGTTTTG
>CAJQQJ010000394.1 GCA_905480445.1 uncultured Alphaproteobacteria bacterium
AGAAGAACCAAGGGCCAAATCGTTTGGTGATAATCGTATAAACGAAGCTAACGGCTCCCAGCAGGCCAATGATAACGAACAAACTTCGCCAATTGCGCGCATAGAAAAACGTTAGAACTACGCCTGCTAAACCGAAGAAACTCAATGCTTTCTACAATGATAAGGCGATGAGTGATTCCATTAGATAAGTCCTTCGCCTCTAAATGACAGATGGCCGCTTTTGCCGATGATCAGGTGATCATGAATTTCTATAGACAACGGCTTAGCTGCATCAACGATTTCTTTTGTCATACGGATATCACCTTGGCTAGGGGAGGGATCGCCGCTCGGGTGATTATGCACTAAGATCAAGGCGGAAGCGCTAAGCTCCAACGAGCGTTTGATGATTTCTCTAACATAGACCGGTGTGTGATCCACAGTGCCACGCTGTTGTTGCTCAATGGCGATCAACCTGTTTCTTTTATCGAGAAAAATCAGATGGAACTCTTCGGTTGATGCATGGGCGAGCTTAATGCGGCAATAATCAATAACACTTTGCCAGGAACTTAGAATTGGACGGTCATCGATTTGTTCTTTGGCCAGTCGCCTAGCGCCCTCGGCGACGATTTTTATGGAACCAACTGCAGTTTGACCCACGCCTTTAACTTTGGCCAGTTCTTCTGGTGACGCCGAAAGGACTTTGGCCAAGCTGCCAAACTCAGCGATTAGACGCTTTGCCAAAGGCTTTGTGTCACCGCGACTGTTCGCGCTGAACAGTAGAAACTCGAGAACCTCGTAGTCCGCTAAGCTATCGCCGCTGCGAGAAAGAAGGCGTTCTCTTAGGCGGTCGCGATGACCGTGATAGCTGGGTTTGTCTGTTTTGCTACCTGCTTCAGACATAGGGTGGCTTGGTATAGCCTTTGGGGGAATGGGTGAAAATTTCGAAGCCGTCGCTTGTTACACCCAAGGAATGCTCAAATTGCGCAGAGAGCTTCTTGTCTCTTGTGACCGCTGTCCAGCCATCTGCCAAGACAACCACGTCTTTGCGGCCGGCATTAATCATTGGTTCGATTGTGAAGAACATGCCTTCTTCCAAGACGACACCTTCGCCAGGACGACCAATATGAACGACATTAGGGGGTTGGTGGAAAACTTGACCTAATCCGTGACCACAGAAATCGGTCACAACCGAGAACCGTTGTTTTTCAGCATAGCTCTGGATAGCATAACCGACATCTCCCAATGTCGCGCCGGGGCGAACCTGCTCGATACCCAACATAAGGCAGTCGTAGGCCACTTCAACGAGGCGCTGTGCGAGGCGGCTCGTTTTGCCAGCCATATACATGCGACTTGAATCACCAAACCAACCTTCGATGATAACAGTGATGTCGATGTTAACGATGTCTCCATCTTGCAGCTTCTTCTGTTCAGAAGGGATACCATGACAAACAACGTGATTGACCGAAATACATGTCGCCTTTGGGAAACCTCGATAATTCAACGGTGCAGGTACTGCATTATGTCGAGTGATAAACTCGTGGCACAGTTTGTTCAAATGTTCCGTTGAAATCCCAACCTCGACGTAGGGTGTAATATAATCCAGCGTCGCTGCAGCCAAAGCACCTGCTTTGTGCATGGATTTGAAGTCTTCGGCGGTGTGAATCTTAATAGCCATCTAGTCTGTCAAGTCGTTCTGTGAAATCTGTGTTGAGTGGTCAAGCGGCTTATAATAGATTTTGTCGCCGTGAGTCCAATTCAATAGGGATAGAACGATCAACTTTGATTTCAGTTGTTGAGATTAAACAAGTGTAACAAACGGCTTCCACGCCAGCGGCTAAAGCTTCTTCCAGAGCACCTTGATAGGCAGGGTCAATGTCCGTGGCGACGGAGAAGCTGTCACAATCGTTTCTTTGTACGATATAGAGCATGACAGCGCGGCACCCTTGCTCCACCATCGCACTCATTTCTCGGAGGTGTTTTGCGCCTCTTGTGGTTACAGAATCTGGGAATTCAGCATGACCTTGAGTTCGCATCATATTGACGTTCTTAATCTCAACGTAACAATCTGGTTTGTTTGTGTCCGAGAGCAGGAGATCAATGCGGCTGTTTTCACCATATTTAACTTCGCGCTTTATGTTTTGATAGCCCCGCAATTCAACAATTTTATCGTCACCAATTGCTTCCTCGGCAATTCGGTTTGGAAGAGCGGTGTTGATTGAGACTAAATTGCCACTGATTTCAATCAATTGCCAATCCCAACTGAGTTTCCTTTTTGGATTTCCGGCAGCACTTATCCAAACAGTGGACCCCGGTTCGGCGACGGTCTTCATGGAGCCAGGGTTGGCACAGTGAGCCGTGACTCGAGAACCATCCTCAAGCTCAATATCGGCTAAGAATCGTTTGTACCTTTGTATTAGGCGTCCACGTACTAGAGTCGTTTCGAATTGCATTGGAGTCGAATCCTATCTTTTGGAGTCTTTTTGGAGTCGGTAAAATTTTATAGATGATTTTTCAGATTCCTTTGATATTTTATCTTTATATTTCAATTAGTTATTTTACGGAATTAATTTCATGTATCAGCATGCGCTGCGTTTGAGCTGCATTTTAGCTCTTCCTTTTCTTGCTTCTTGCTCGTTCTCGTTTGACCCTACTAACCCGGTCCTAAGAAGCGCTGGACAAGTATCATCTGCTATCAACAATGTAGCTGGGGCCACTGAAGGTGTTTATGTCAGTGAAGC
>CAJQQJ010000395.1 GCA_905480445.1 uncultured Alphaproteobacteria bacterium
ATTGGCTATATCCAACCCTAAAAGTTGCAAATAACTGATCCTACTGGAAATCCATCGCTAATTCGGTAATGTCAGACGGGAAAATAGGCCTTATACTGAGGTCTCACAGCTATTGTGAAGCGGATGATTTGCAAGGGGAAAAGAAAAATAATGGTGCGCCCGACAGGATTCGAACCTGTGGCCCCAGGATTAGGAATCCTGTGCTCTATCCTACTGAGCTACGGGCGCGGCTGATGAAACAGCGCAGGCTTAATAGCTCTAATTGCTGTTCAAGGGCAAGTCTGAACCGAGGCTTTTCTTCAACTCTTCCATGCTTCCAACTAAGGCTCTGCGAATACCGGACTCCATTGATGAGTGTCCTGCATTGTTGATTATTCTAAGCTTAGATTTGGGCCAGGCTTTTGACAGTTCAAACGCAGTGATGGGCGGACAAATAATGTCATAACGCCCTTGGATGATTGTGCCAGGTACGTCGGAGAGCTGAGCCATGTTGTCGAGGATTGGTGCCTCGCTCAAAAACAAATCGTTTACGAAATAGTGTGCTTCTGCTCTGGCGATCGCCACGGCTTCGGCAACGTTTGTAAAGGAATAATGTGGTGCCTTCGCAGGTATGATCGAAGTGCAAGCGGCCTCATAGTTTGCCCAAGCAAGTGCCGCCGGTTGATGCACTTCGGGGTCGGGATCGATCAGCTGTGCATAATAATGGAAAAGCAGTTCTTCTCCCTTTTTGCTCTCAACGCCTTTCAAGAAATCGCCGTCAGTTTCTGGAAAGAAGGATCGCATACCATCCATGAACCAATCCAATTCAGTTTTCCGCCCCAGGAAGACACCACGCAAGACCAAGTGAAGACAGCGGTGCGGATGGGCTTGAGCATAGGCAAGAGCAAGGGTGCTGCCCCAGGAGCCCCCGAAGACGACAGCCTGCTCGAAGCCTTGTAATTCTCTCAACGCCTCTATGTCGCTGATCAAATGCTGCGTTGTGTTGTTTTCCATCGAACCAAGCGGTTGGGAATTTCCACAGCCTCTCTGGTCGAACAACAATACCTTGAAGCGATCAGGATCGAAAAAGCGTCGAAAACTTGGAGACAACCCACCGCCAGGTCCGCCGTGAAGAAAAATCACTGGGATACCGTCGTCCGCTCCCACAGTCTCCCAGTAGATGGAATGGCCGTCGCTAGTTGGGTGGTGGCCCGATGCAGAAGGCTGAATTGCTGGGTATATTTCGCGGTCGAAAAGATGGCTGCGTGGCATAAGGACCTTCTCAGAAAGCTGGACTTTTTTAAGAAGACCATTAATAAGCTGATCGAGCAAGTTCAATAGGCTCTAAGGCCTGAATCAAGCCAGAGTAATAGGGGCCTTTTTTGGCGCACGGAAATATTCAATCAATCCTCGAGGGTTTACTGTCTGCTGCACTTAAAAAAGGAGCCGACGGCGCCGATGCGGTTTGTGTTCGGGGACAGTCTCGTTCTGCTTCTGTTAGACAAGGCAAAAGAGAAGATTTGGATCATTCCGAAGGTGCGGACTTGGGGTTCCGTGTTTTGGTTGGCAAACGTCAAGCGATTGTATCTTCGACACTTTCAAAAAACCTATTCCGCCCAGATGATCTGGTTGATCGTGCCTTAGCGATGGCGCGCGCCGTCCCTGAGGATCCGTCTCTGTCTCGCGCGAGGGAAGACCAACTTTCAAAGTTTGAGGGGGATCTTCGTACTTTTGATGACTACGAGCCTTCAACCGAAGAGCTGTTCGAAAGAGCAGCCGAGACAGAGCAGGCCGGATTAGAAGTCAAGTATGTTGCAAATTCTGGCGGTGCTTCTGCTGGTTGGTCGAGCTCTGAAGTTTGGTTTGCTGGCAGCAATGGGTTCTTTGGCGGTTATAAGTCGTCTGGCTCGTCTTGCGGGCTAAGCCTTATTGCCGGTGAAGGTAATGAAATGGTTCGCGACTACGCGCAGACAAGCGCCATATTTAATTGCGACTTGAGACCCGCTGCTGAAGTGGGGCAAGAAGCTGGTGAGCGCGTCACAAGACGTCTTGGGCAACGCAAGGTTAAGTCTGGAACCTTCCCCGTGGTTTTTGAACCACGTGTTGCCAACTCTTTGTTGGGATCTCTGGCCAGCGCTGTTAACGGCGCATCAATCGCCCGCGGGACATCTTTCCTAAAGGAGAGACACGGAGAGTTTGTTTTCTCGGAGAACATCACCGTTGTGGACGATCCGCATTTGATCGGCGGTCGTCGTTCTCGTGCTTTCGATGGTGAAGGATTGAAGGGTGAGAAGATCAACCTGATAGAAAACGGCAGATTAACAACTTGGCTGTTGGACCTTTCGACAGCTAAACAACTAGGCTTGGAAAGCAATGCTCGTGCGTCTCGAGGCGTTTCTTCACCACCTTCACCTTCTGCTACTAATTTACATTTTGAAGCAGGTGCGGATAGCCCTGAAGCCTTGATGGCAAGTATGGGTCGTGGGCTTTACGTTACAGAAATGATGGGTCACGGCGCCAATATCATCACGGGTGATTATTCTCGCGGAGCTTCTGGATTTTGGATTGAGAACGGCGAAATTGCCTTTCCTGTCACGGGAGTAACGATAGCTAGCACCCTGCAAGAAATGTTCGCGACATTGATTCTCGCAAATGATCTGACTTTTGAACGAGGCATCAACAGCCCAACACTTCTCGTGCCGCAAATGACCATCGCTGGAGAGAGCTGAGCGATGGGCTTCCAAATTCCGCGCGAGTACCGAATAAGGTACTTGTTTGAACGACCTTGGATGCAGACTGCTCTTGCATGGTTCGTAGCTCTTTGTATCCGTTTTATCTATCGCACTTCACGCTGGGAAGTTGATCTTCACTCTAAGACCGAAGAGTTGGCGACGTTGAACAAAAGCGGCATTGGTGTCTTCTGGCATTCTCGACTTTTAATGTTTGCGCCTTTTTGGGAAGGTAAACTTAACATTAACATGTTGATTTCAGGGCACAGAGATGGGCTGATCATTGCAAAGACAATCAAGTTTTTTGGTTTGGGAACCATTCAAGGATCAAGCAACAGGGACAGTCGTGCGGCCACCAGTAGGCTGAAAAACGCCCTTGAGAACGATGAAGTGATTGCCTTTACGCCTGATGGTCCAAGGGGGCCTAGGATGCGGTTGCAGCAAGGCTGTACTCGTTTGTCTATGGCGATGGTTGTGCCGATTGTTCCTATGGCTTTTTCAGTTAAAAGAGGCCCTTTTCTCAAAACTTGGGATAGATTTCTTTTACCTTTTCCTTTTAACCGTGGCATAATCCTTTGTGGGGAACCAATTTCCCCGCAGGGTTTCGAGAATAGGCATGAAGAGTTTAGGCTTTTTGTTGAAAGTAAATTGATTGCTCTAACTCAAGAGGCTGACCGGCGCTGTGGTCGCGAGTTAATCGAACCCGCGCCGGAAAAAAGAAAAATGACAAGGGATTAGATGCCGCTTCTAAATCTTTATACTGCTGCAACGTCGATGGCGACACCAGTGTTGGAGCGTCTTTTGCGGAAGCGATTGGCTCAAGGCCGGGAAAAGGCAGAACGCCTTTCTGAGCGCCGTGGCATAGCCACCATCGAGCGGCCATCAGGTGATCTGATTTGGCTTCATGCGGCCAGTGTTGGCGAAAGTCTATCCGTTTTGCCTTTAGTGAAGCGGTTAAACGAAGATCTTTCTGGCACGTCTATTCTAGTCACAAGTGGCACGGTAACCTCTGCTAATCTCCTTGCAGACATGCTACCGGATGGGGTCATTCACCAGTTCGTGCCGCTTGATCAACCACGCTGGGTCGCGGCATTTTTGGATCACTGGAAACCTTCAGCCGCACTTTGGGTAGAATCCGAACTCTGGCCTAACTTACTGCGTCAGACTGCTGCGAGAAAAATTCCCATGGCTTTGATCAATGCACGGATATCTGAGAAAAGTTACCAACGTTGGAGCCGCGCTCGCTCACTGTCACGCTCTTTGCTGAAGAGTTTCGATTTCTGCCTTGCTCAAGATTCATTGCAAGCCGAGCGACTGGCAAGGCTGGGTGCAAAATCTGTCAAAGCTGTTGGTAATTTGAAGTTTGCAGGTCAGCACTTGAATGTTGATTCATCTCAGCTTTCACAGCTTCAAAAGAAGATCAAAGGCCGCCCAGTGTGGATGGCTGCTTCCACGCATGAAGGCGAAGAGTTGGCTGCTATCAAAGTTCATAAAGAACTGCAGAAAAATCATAAGGACTTGCTGACTTTTATTGTGCCGCGCCATCCTGAACGTGCAGCGGACGTAAAGAAAGAGCTGCGTCAGAACCGACTGAGATTTTCCTCTTGGTCAAAGAGCAAAGCGCCTCATCAATCTGACCAGGTTTTCTTGGTGGATACGCTGGGTGATTTGCCGTTCTTCTGCGCCTTGTCACCAATCTGTTTTATGGGTGGTTCGATGAATGTCGGTGCGGGAGGGCACAATTTAATTGAGCCAGCTCGTTTGGCAAGCGCGCTGATTTACGGCCCTGACATGGGCAACTTCGCTCTTTTGTCTGAAAGCTTTGTTAACAATGGTGCTGCTTTACAGGTTAGGGATACAAACGAGCTCGTAGACGCTGTCGATAGCCTGTTGGTCGATGAAGAGGCACGCGAAAGGCAGATAGCAGCAGCGTCAGCCTTGGCTGAGAAAGAGACACAAGTTTTGGATGCCGTCTACAAGGAATTGAGCCCGCTCTTTGTGCGAGCTGCCATCCAGACCAAGATAGGCAGAGCAAAGGTCTGAGTGTGAAAACGCCGGATTTTTGGAAAAAATCTTCATTTGTATCGAGCCTATTGCTGCCTTTGGCGGGGCTTTATTATCTCGGCTCAAAGATCCGTCCGATTTTTGTGAAACCCCAAAGTATTGCCTTACCTGTCCTGTGTGTTGGCAATCTAACTGCCGGGGGAGCTGGCAAAACGCCTACGGTCGTCGCGCTGATCAAAATGTTGCATGACTTGGGTGTCAAACCGCATGTTTTATCGCGCGGCTACAAGGCAAAACTTCCCGGCCCCTTGTTAGTTGATCTTGAAAGTCATGGGTCGGACGATGTCGGTGATGAGCCCTTGTTGTTGGCTCGCCACGCACCGGTTTGGATTGGAAAAGACCGCGTCGCATCCGCTAAAAAAGCTCTATCAGCTGGTGCCTCGTTTTTAATTATGGATGATGGTTTTCAGAACCCGTCACTCAGCAAGGATCGGTCTTTGTTGGTTGTTGATGGGGCTTACGGATTTGGCAACATGCGACTTTTACCATCGGGACCGCTGCGGGAACCCTTGTCATTAGGGCTTGAGCGTTCCGACGCTTTGTTGATGATTGGCGAGCCGTCAGCATTGACTATTGCAAGCACCGCAGACAAGAAAATCTTCAAAGCGAATATTGTGGCTCAAGATGAATCTAGACAGAGATTGCAAAATCAAAAGGTTGTTGCTTTTGCGGGTATTGGCCTACCTGAGAAATTTAGACGTACATTGCAGGAGTCAGGTGCTGATATAGAGGCCTTTCATGCCTTTGCAGATCATCACAGCTTCAGCGATAATGAGCTGGCCTTGCTAGAAACAGAAGCCAAAAGTTCTAACGCTTTGTTGGTCACGACGGAAAAAGATTGGGTTCGTTTACCAAAACGATTTCAGGGAACTGTTCACCAATTGCCGATCGAACTTGTTTTTGAAGATGATGCCGAAATAGGCACTTGGTTGGAAGAGCTTCTAGTAGACTAGCAGCTTGTCTCTTACTAAGGGTTCTGGATCGATACGTTTGTCGAACCAATTCATACGCCAATCCAGATGAGGCCCTGTGGAGCGACCAGTTGAGCCTATAGTGCCGATCATTGTGCCTTGCCGTACAGCCTGTCCCACGACGACATTGAAGGATTGCAGGTGTAAGAAAGATGAATTCAATCCATAACCATGATCCAAAATGATGGTGCCTCCGCTGTAATAGTTGTCAGCCTGGACCAGTCTTACGATGCCGTCAGCCGGTGCAATAACTCTCGTTCCTGTCGGCGCGGCGACATCGACACCAAAGTGTGGACGGCTTGGCTTGCCGTTTAAAATGCGCTGGCTGCCATAGACACCGGTCTTTTTGCCGCGAGCTGGCCAGATGAAGGAACTGTCAAACAAAGGGTAGGGTGTAATGATGGCTCTAGCACTTTTCACTTCTGCGTTTTCTCTAGCAATGCGAGCCTGGATGCCAGGGTCGGGCGGGGCTTTGACTTTGTTCTTTGCCAGGCCGTCAATACGCTGAATCTTGTATTTTCTTTGGACGATAGACAACTGCTTTCTGGTCACTTGGCCATCAGCGGTCTGAACGGTAAAGGTAACCTTGACCGGCTCGTCACGATGAAAGCCTAGTAGAACGCGACCATCCGGCATAACTGGCACTTGCTGTTTGTCCAGCCAAACCAAGGCGTTTGAAGGCACAGCTGTCCAAGCCAACCCGCCCTGTCTTAGGTCGCCAGAAAATTGGAGTGACAGTGCACTTGCTGCCATTGCCATTGCCATTGAGAATGAACTGACGAACAATAGTATAAAAACAGGGAGGTGTAGTTTTTTCAAAGCAACTGTCCCTGCCTTTTGTCGGCTGGCTTGTTGATGGCTTTTTTCGGTTTTAAAGGAGCCTGGCTTTTACCATTAGTCACATCAAGACTACCATCAGCAAAGGTCAAGCGCAGGTCTGGTTCCTTGCCAGCATTGGCCGCTGAGGTAATGGCATTGCCACCCAGATCCTTGACCATAGCGTAGCCGTTTTCCAGCGGCAGGTGGATCGCTTTGTGAAAACCTTCCAGCAAACTGGACAGGGTCGCAATTTGTTGTTCTTTATCTGTGAAGAGACGAGATTTTACCTGTGCCAGTCTTTGAATTTGAGAATTTAAACCTTCACGTCTTAGTTCAAGGATTTGGTCTGGTCGTCTCAAGCGGGCAAAGACTTGAACTAGGAAAGTACTACGATCTGTGATGAGCCTACTGGCAGCTTTGTGGAGGCGTTCGCTTTGATCATCTAATCGCTGAGTGAGATCATCTATGCGGCGCGCGGGGTCGCCCAAGGCACGGGATAGAAAGCCCAGTTCGCTTTGCCATTGATCTAGCTGCCGTGTAAGTGCGCGAAAAGACCTGGATTTCAGATCGGCAAGAAAATCGACCAATTCAGCTTTGACCGGAACGGCGATTTCTGCTGCGGCAGTCGGTGTTGGTGCCCGTACATCAGAAACAAAATCGATTAAGGTCGTGTCCGTCTCATGCCCTATGGCCGAAATGAGAGGGATATGCGAAGCAGCGGCAGCGCGAACAACAACTTCTTCGTTGAAGCACCAGAGGTCCTCTAGGCTGCCACCGCCACGGGCAACGATGATCAAGTCAGGTGCTTGATCGGGGTGAGTTTCGGGCAATCGATTGAGCTGCTGTATAGCGAAGGCGATTTTTTCTGCTGCTCCTTGGCCTTGGACCTGGGTTGGCCAGACCATGACATGGATGGGGAAGCGGTCCGATAGGCGATGAAGGATATCGCGGATAACAGCACCTGTCGGCGAGGTGACTACCGCTATCCGACGTGGCAGAAAAGGTAAAGATTGTTTTCTGTCGGCATCGAACAGACCCTCAGCAGCTAGTTTTCTTTTACGTTCCTCCAGCATTTTGAGGAGAGCGCCTTCACCAGCCAATTCCATCTGCTCAATCACTATTTGGTACTTTGAGCTGCCTGGATAGGTCGTTAGTTTGCCGGTGACGATGACTTCCATGCCCTCTTCAGCACGGATAGAAAGGCGATTAACAGAGCCTTTCCAGCAAACCCCATCAATGACGGAGTTCTCGTCCTTCAAAGCCACATAAAGATGGCCAGAGCGGGCATAGGTCGGGCGACTGATCTCTGCGCGGACGCGAACGCGACCAAAGGCACCTTCAACCGTTCTACGAATCGCCATAGAAAGCTCAGAGACAGAAAAAGCAGGTGTGTTATCGCCTAGTGGCATTTGGGGTTCGATGGTCGAAGGATCGTTCATAGGAACCACTTATGCTATAGACTCGTGCAAAAATCGAGAAGAACTGAGGGAAAATTTATGCGCATTCTAGTGGTTGGTTCAGGTGGACGTGAGCATTCACTCTGTTGGGCGATTGCAAAGTCACCGCTTTGCGATAAGCTTTTCTGTGCGCCTGGCAATGCTGGCATCGCTGAAGAGGCAGAGTTGGTTGCGATTGGGGCAGAAGACATCGAGGCGCTTGTTGTTTTTGTGAAAACCCAAAACATAGATTTTGTTGTTGTCGGACCTGAAGGACCGTTGGTGATGGGGCTGGCAGATCGATTAAGAGAGCAGGGTGTTTCTGTCTTTGGCCCAAGTGCGGCTGCCGCAGCTTTAGAGGGTTCTAAGGCCTTTGCTAAAGAGATCATGATGGAGGCGGGCGTCCCGACCGCTGCTTATGCAGAATTTTCAGATGCTTCTGCTGCAAAAGCTTACTTAAACGATCAATCGCTGCCCATTGTTATCAAGGCAGACGGCCTTGCTGCTGGCAAAGGTGTGATTATCGCTGAAACCTTGAGCGAGGCAGAACAAGCCGTCGACGATATTTTGGTGGCTGAACAATTCGGCGCAGCAGGGGCCAAATTGATCATCGAAGAATTCATGGCAGGTGAAGAGATTTCTTTCTTCGCATTGATGGATGGCAAGTCTTCCGTAGCTTTGGCTTCAGCCCAAGACCACAAAGCTGTGGGTGAAGGCGATAAAGGGCTCAACACTGGTGGCATGGGCGCCTATTCTCCGGCACCTGCCTTACCAGATGCTCGCAGAGCAGAAATCATGAAATTAGTCATTGATCCAGTCGCGAAAGCGATGGTAGCCAGAGGGACGCCTTTTCAAGGAGTGCTTTTTGTAGGCTTGATGATGACAACATCAGGCCCAAAGGTACTCGAGTTTAACGTTCGTTTTGGCGATCCTGAATGCCAAGTGTTGATGACTCGAGCCATGACCGATGTGCTTACGGCCTTGATCGCCACTGCGGACGGTGTTCTGGACTCTTTCGATCTACGCTGGAAGGATGAGGCGGCGCTGAATGTCGTGATGGCAGCCGAGGGCTATCCCGGTTCATACAGGAAAAACACAGTGATCAAAGGTGTACGTCAAGCGGACAGTCTTGCAAACGTTAAGGTTTTTCATGCTGGTACAGCAAAGTCCGAGAACGGCGACTTGGTCTCAATAGGTGGGCGAGTGTTGGGAGTAACCGCAACTGGTGCAGATGTGAAAGCAGCCCAAAAATGTGCCTATGAAGCCGTGGATCAACTCGATTGGCCCGAAGGTTTTTGCCGACGCGACATCGGTTGGCGCGCTGTTTAGCGGATCAAGCCAACAATGCTGCAAGGAGCTGAAACCCTAGCAACACTGCCAAGCAAAAGAACCAAGATACGTACAGGACCGCACGGAACACGGTTCTGTTTTTATCATTGATGGGTTGGGATAGCATGACCCACCAACTTTCTCTTTTGATGACAAAGTCGAATAAAAAATAAAAAAGTGTAGCAAGGAATGGGGCAAACAACATTGCTTTGTAGGCCGGAGCTGTACTGATGACTTCACCGTCGAAAGACACGCGAAGAGGTGCTGGGGCTGAAAACCCGATTTTTACGAAGACAAAGAACGCCAATGCTAGCAGCATAAGTGCAACAGCTAAGAAACTGGTTTTGAGTAGTCGCCCACTTACCATAATACTCATCAGTCAATTCATCCCTCTTTTAGACTACTTACCGCTCTTAAGATTGCGTTGGAGGACAAGGTTTTCAAGGCGAATTTTCTCAGGTGCTCTTATTGGTATTAGGTGGTTTAGTCTCAGCGTTTGCACTAATAATACTTCAACACTGAAACCTGGTCAGGGCTCTGCGGTGCTTGTCGATGGAGCGGTTCTGGTGGAAGGGCTGGTGTGCAAGTTGATCACAGTTGTGGCGGGGCAAAGGCGACAGTTTACGCCCAATTCCGTTACTGGGCCTTCCTGATTTTCCAGGTCTTTGCATTGTTGTTAGTCGATGGCAAACTTCCTCATATGAAACGGCAATGCGAGCCTCCAACTTTTCGATTGCGCAGTTAAAGGCATGAGCAGCGTCCAAAAAACTCGTTGTTAGACATCAAGAGGGCGGCTAAACATTTCGCCTATTCAACACCACAACGGGCGACTATCTACTCATCTGTTATTCTTGAGACTAATACTGGTTCGGTCAGAAGCTCTGGAAAATCTAACAAAGCAACGAGGTGAACGGGTTGCAAGACTTTGTTGTTGTAATCCAAGCCATTAGACAGATAGATTTCCCTTTTGTGCCGCCTATAGAACCTAAGACGCTTTCCAAAAAATCCTCTTTGGGTGGGCGTACTTTGATGCCGTGTCTTTTGGACAAACAGCTATTGAGTTGAGAAAAGGCTTCGTCCCCGTCAATGGCAAGTTTAGCAGCCTTTTCCTGCATCTTTAGTCATCAACTTAGTGAAAAAAGTCAATTGGCGGAGCGAGAATGGCTAGTTTTGGCCAGCCCGCTTTTGCTGAAAGAAGCTTTTGAGAAGAGCGCTGCTTGCTTTTTCGTCAATGCCGCCGAAGACCTCTATGACATGATGGCAGTTGTCGTGAGAAAAAACGGCGGCCCCATGGTCCACACCACCTGATTTTGGGTCGTAAGCGCCGAAGAACAAGCGGCGTAGCCGAACGTTGGCAATTGCCCCCGCACACTGTGCACAGGGCTCTAAGGTGACATAAAGATCGCAGTCACTGAGCCACTTAGCGCCGAGCCTTTGACAAGCCTCCCGGATGACCAGGAGCTCGGCATGTGCTGTTCCATCTTGTTGGGCCTCAACCAGATTGTGCGCGGCAGCGATCAAGTCACCGTTTGATGTAACGATCACTGCGCCGACTGGTACTTCACCTTTTTCGAAGGCTCGTTCGGCCTCTTCCAAGGCAATTGACATAGGCGAGGGACGAAACACTAGAGGGCGGTTCCGCCAACCGTAATGCCATCCATCTTGAGCGTCGGCTGACCGATGCCGACTGGCACGCCTTGGCCCGATTTACCGCAGGTGCCGACGCCTTCATCCAGTTTCATGTCATTGCCCAACATCGATATTTTGCTCATAGCGTCAGGGCCATTGCCAATCAATGTAGCCCCTTTGATAGGGCGCGTGACTTTGCCGTTTTCGATGAGGTAGCCTTCTGTGCAGCTAAAGGAAAAGTTACCGCTGGTGATGTCAACCTGACCGCCACCAAAGTTCACCATGTAGACGCCTTTTTCCACAGATGCGATGATTTCAGCAGGGTCTTTGTCTCCGCCCATCATATAGGTGTTGGTCATTCTTGGCATCGGTGCGTGGGCGTAAGACTCTCTGCGACCGTTACCGGTTGGCTTCACACCCATAAGGGCTGCATTCTGGCGATCTTGCATGTAGCCGACGAGTTTACCGTTTTCAATCAATACGTTATGGGCCGAAGGCGTGCCCTCGTCGTCTATCGTGATTGACCCGCGACGGTCAGCAATTGTGCCATCGTCGACAACTGTCACGCCGGGAGAGGCGACTTGCTCTCCAATGCGACCAGAAAAAGCGGATAGACCCTTGCGATTGAAATCGCCTTCTAAGCCATGTCCGACTGCCTCATGTAACATAACGCCTGGCCAGCCCGCGCCGAGCACCACTGTTTGCTCGCCTGCGGGGGCGGGGATCGCATCCAAGTTAACTTCTGCGATGCGAATGGCTTCTTTGACAGCCGCTTGCCATTTTTCTGGTTCAATCCATTGGTCGTAGAGTGCTCGCCCGCCAAAACCACAGGAGCCGGTTTCCATCTTATCGCCTTCTTGCAGTGTGACAGAAACATTGAACCGAACGAGAGGGCGAATGTCCGCACCAACGAAACCGTCGGCGCGTCTGATTTGTACCGCCTTCCAGGAACCAGAAAGAGAGGCAGAAACTTGTTTTACTTTTGTTGAGTTCGTTCTTGCAAAAAAATCAACGCTCTCTAACAGCGCTACTTTTTTTTCAAACGAGAGACATTCTAAAGGATTGTCGCTGATATAGAGTTTTTGGTTTGTACCAAGCGGTGTGGGCGTTGCAGTTCCGCCGTAGCCTTTGGTAACAGCTGAAATCGACTCACCTGCACGGCGGATGGCATTTTCACTCAGGTCGCTAGAGTGAGCAAAGCCTGTAATGTCGCCCGCAACAGCCCTAAAGCCGAATCCAGCATCTGTATCATAGGACGCTGATCTGATACGGCCATCATCCAAGACTAATCCCTCAGAAAGTGAGTACTCAAAGTAAAGCTCACCATCACTGGTCGATTCCAAAGTTTTTTCTAAGATAGAAGTTAGTTTTTCAGGCTCTAAGTCACTGTTATCAAAGAATAATCTATTTGTCGTTTCGATGGCTGTCATGGGGCTCATTTTATCTGCTGCAGGGTACTGTCTTAATAGGACACTAAAAATATGCGTCAAAGCGTTGCGCTTGGTGCTTTTTCACTTTGCTTGTATCGGCCCGTCGACTATTGCACAACTAATTCCAAATTCCATAAACGGATTATCGATGGCTATGGCTAGTTTAAAACAGGTATTTGGGGCTGTATTGGGCGGCTCTTCCACTCTTATTGCCTCCGCGGCTGTGGCGCAACAGCCCGTCGACAAGGGCTTGAGTTTTCAACCTTCTGTCACTTCTTTGATGGATGATATCGTTTGGTTTCATGACATCTTGTTGATGCCAATCATTACTTTGACAACAGTTTTTGTTTTGGCTCTGTTGCTCTATGTAATGTGGCGTTTCTCAGAGAAAAGAAACCCAAACCCTTCTTCCACAACACATAACGCCCTCATAGAGGTTTTGTGGACAGGCTTACCGATCCTGATTCTTGTTGTTATTGCCATTCCTTCGTTCAGAATACTTTACGATCAAGAAGTTGTTTCTGAAACTGAGTTGACACTGAAAGTAACCGGAAACCAGTGGTATTGGACATATGAATATCCAGAAGCTGGTGTAGAATTTGATGCTGTAATCACAAACCGTGACGGCACGGGCGAAGGTGTTAGATTGCTTTCAACAGACAATAAGGTTGTGTTGCCAGTTGATACCAACATCGAAGTGTTGATCAATGCTTCTGACGTGATCCACGCTTGGACAGTTCCTTCTTTTGGTGTGAAGAAAGATGCGACACCTGGAAGAACAAACCACGTTTGGTTTAATGTTCGCGAAGAAGGCACCTACTATGGTCAGTGTTCTGAAATCTGCGGACTGGACCACGCCTATATGCCAATCG
>CAJQQJ010000396.1 GCA_905480445.1 uncultured Alphaproteobacteria bacterium
ACGGTCATAGGCAAGAAGGATCTGATCAATAGCCAGATCGTCTGCCATACCCTTGAGCTTATCAGCTTGATGTTCGGACAGAGAGGAGCCCAGAGTGCCGACCACATTTCTAAAGCCAGCTTCGAAGGCCTTGGCCACATCAAAGGGGCCTTCCGTCACCAGTAGATAGCCAAGCTCTCTGGCTTGCTCTCGCGCATCCTCATGAAGCTTGATGATCTCCTGACCATAAAGCTCAACCGATTTGTGGAAGCCTTCATAGAAGAGGTACTTGGGTTCCTGTTCTTCCTTCACCGCGCGGCCAATGTGGGAGAGGATCACCCGCTCTTCTTCGCCGTCGCTGTTGGACCTCGCGTCTGCAATCTGGAAGATAATGCGTTCGCGCAACATAGAACGGCCCTGGGCCAGGTATCCGATACCCAACAACTCGCAAGTCTCAACAGAGATCCCGCGGTCGTCCAAAATCTCGTGATGACTTGTCAAAGGAATCAGGTCTTGTCGAATGACGGGATTGGACGGCGCTGATTTTTGTGACGGTCTGTCATTGGACGTGCGGCGACGGTTTCTACCCGTCACAGTTCGCTGTGATGATGCAGCGCTTTCTGACCCACCTAGTGATGCAGCCTGTGATGGCTGGATATCTGCGTCGGTCCAGCCTTGATCCAGGATAAATCGCACAGCCTCATAGCAATTGAGATTATTGAGCTTTTGCACCAACTCGATGGAGCCACCACCTTCACCTATGGAAAAATCATACCAGAGCCCACCTGAGCCCATATGAAAGGAGGGTGTCTTCTCATCCCTAAACGGCGAGAAAGCCCACCAGTCGTGCTCTTTGGATTTCTTGTCAGCCTTCCTTAGGCCCAAGCCTATGAACAGGTTCTGCCAATGGACCGAAGCCCGGATTTCATCCAGGTGGCAGGGTTCCAGTTTCTCAGATATGTGGCTAGGTGCATTCATGGGAATGGTTGTGCAGGAAAGCAAAGCACAAGGTTAGGGACGACTATCCGTCTTGGCATTGCCAAGCTTAATCAAGGACCGAACCCTGCCAAGAAAATCAGCGCTTTGTGCAGGGTTGCCAATTTGCATTCAATCTTGATCCACAATTGGCGTTTAAAAGTGAGCCACTTTTATGGCACTAAAGCCAAAGGGGCGCAGAGTGGATAGAGCTGGATCAAAGCCTGTTCAGATGGCCCGCAAATCGGCACAGCCGAGGTTTTCCCTTCAAAGCAGTAGCAGTGGAGCAGAGCACTGTCGCGACGCAGTCAGCATAGCAAAGAATGGGCTCGCAGAGCGGCTGCAAGTTTGCATATCTGCACAAAGTTTCCGGCAGAGCCTCCAACTTTGCTCCGATATGCACCTTGCCAGGGGGTAGCCCCCTAGAACCCCCAGCGCAGCGAAGAAAAAAGGAAGATCAAGAAAACGCAGTACTTCAACAATCCCAAGGATCGATGATATCAATTCCACAGGATATGAAGTCTTTGATGTTCCTGGTTGCTAACGTCGCAGTGTGGGCGAGAGCAATGGCAGCAATCTGATTATCAGCAAACGAAATCGGTCTACCGGCATTTTTCCTGGCTTCAAAAACACCGGCCATTGATCCAGCAGCAGCGCGATCAAAAGACAAAATCCGTCCAGAAAACTTCTCTTCGAAAGTTCTGTCAATTGCAGCTTCCAATTGGTCGCGCCGTTTGCCTGCTGGTAATTGAGCAGCGCCGATTCTCATCTCACTTTCTGAAATTGTCGTAGTGAACAGATCGCTAACACGGCAGCCCTGAAGCCAGGTGAGAACAGCAGTATTAGGTTCTCTCTTAATAAGTTCCGATAGGATATTGGTATCAAGAATAATCATCAGAGGAAAGGTCAGGAATTGCCCGGTGAGCATCTCTGGTTGGGATGTCTAACTCAACACCACCCAACTCTAAAAATGGACGCCTCAAGTCGTCTATCCAGTTAGCGGTATCTTCTTCCTTGCGGCACAGCACAGTGCTTAAGATAACGCGCGCTTCTTCTTCCATCGAATGTCCCCGATGCGCGGCTCTCACTTTCAGCCGTGTTTTGATATGATCATCCAGTTTCCGGATTGTAATGCTCGCCATTTTGTTGCTTGCCATGTTCTGAGGGTTACTGATCCTATTATAGGAATGATTGCGTTGATTGCAAATGTTGGTGCCTAGTTTCACTTTGTAAGGACCCAGAATGAAGTCTTTTTGCCATGTTGGCGGCGAAGCTCTGCCTCAAATTCACTATGGTCGGTAAAGTTAGCATAGTCGTTGATGTAGCTGTCGGCTGCCTGACACTCGACTAAATGGCGGGCGGTGTGCTTGTATCTGGTTGTTCTTGATTCCTCCAGGTTGTAAGTGATCATAGCACGGCGGACGATGACAGCGGCTAAAGGAAAACGGCCTTGTAAAGCCTCTGCTGCCGGTGACAGCATTGAGTAATTGTCTCCGTGAAGTTCCTCAAATCTCGCCAACACAAGTGATGAAGCTTTGTCGAGGGCTGGCCAAGACACAAAGAAATCCAGCGCCATGCTAAGACTGGGATATGAGAGTGCCCAGTCATGGGCCCTCTCTTCCACTTCCAGATCATCGAAATCGGGCAACGACTTGAGGAGAGAGCGAAGGTGGGATTGATGGAGGCCATGTTTGAAAGCGGCCCAACGGAAGTCTTTCAATTCGTCATCTCTGTCCAGTGCATCCAGAGCCTCTGCCTTGATATCGTACCATTGTAAGGGAACCCAGCTGTTGTTCTTTTGGTCGATGCCATCCAATATCTTCAAAGCCTTATCGGCTCGCCCAGCGGCCAGCATCCGCTCGGCAATATCGGGAGCCCTCACTGGATTGGTGAGATCTTGGGGGGAAACCAATGCCAGATAGGCATCGACATCTCCTTGCTGATCAGCAATTTCCTTCAGGGTGACTTCTACAAATTGCAGCCTTCGCCTTTTTGCGAAATCCTTATCGAGGGAATAGCCGTATCTACCTCCTTTGAGTAAAATGACGTTGTCTTCAAGACTTGCCTCTTGTGGCTCAGGTTCTTCTCTATAGTCGACGACGAGTTTCTTTAGATGTTCCAGTCCAGCATCACCCATGGCAGGCCCTAAGTAAGAAATAAGGTTGTCAAACTGGCCATAGCTGTTGGTCTTGGTGGCTTCAAAAACACGTTCGGCTAGGGGTTGAGCTTCAAAGTTTGCATTAAGAGCGATGTCTTTTAGGCAGGAGCAGGCAAAACGAAATTCTTCTGAGATATAGCCACTACTGTCATCGCTGCGTTCAAAAACTGAAGTTGCGAGATTGATGAACTGCCACAGGAGTTCAAATGCTTCCGTAGGGTATTCTGGTGCCACCTTCTCCACAATCATGCGGCGCTGTAATTCCAAATCTTGAATAAAGGCCTTTGTCTTGGCCCAATCGACAAAACTGCGCGCTTTGTTAATAGTGGCCAGGCGTTTTCGAACTTCGCGAGCGACATCTTCCGCGCTCTGATTACTTGCGAGCTCAAGTCGAAGGCGCCGTTTGATGGCTGCATCACCTTGGCTTACCTCCATTAAAAGACTGGCTAGGCGTTTAGCGCCGAGTGATGCCAGGTTTTTTTCATTAAGTGTTTTCTTAGATGCCATCTTTCCAAATAGGCTCCTGTTTCTAGAAACGGCGAGGATGGGGTTACATTGTGCCCCGTTCTTACCCAACTTTACTCTTGGCCTCGGGCAGAGGAAAGCAGACTCAAGCAGTTTGCCATCATTCTCCTTTCGAAGGCAATGTCGTAGACGCCAATCCGTCCCTTAACTTTTTGAGGTCTCTGCACAAAGTTTGTCGGGAAATGATTTTTCGGTAAACTTGGTGGAGAAAATGAACAATCCAACTTCTGGTGTCGGTCGGGCTTTGGCTCAAGGGTTGCGCTTGTCTTCCGATGAGGCCTTTGAGCGGGAGAAAGCCAAAGAAGCCTCCAAGGCGGCTTATCGCCGTGATTATTGGCAAGGCTATGCCAAGCGCGTGAAGCGGGTATTCGGAACTGTGTCACTGGAAGACTTTGAAGCGGCGAAGGAAAGAGCTGAGGCCTCTGGTCGAACTGTCTGGGGACAGATTTGGGCTGAATCTCAAGCTTACCGTGAGCAAACCCAGCTGCTGTCCCCTGATGCAGAAGAGAACCAGAAACAATTGATTTCTGAACTCCGCCGTATTGGCAACAATCTCAATCAGCTGACCAAGCAAGGCCATGTTCAGCAGCGAGAACCAGGCCGCTTGGTTGGTGCCACCGGTAACGCCATTGGAGAAGCCACCGCTGAACGGATGGAAGAACTGGAGCGTCTGATTGTCAGGTTTTCTGTCCAGCTGGACACTTCTGAGCAAGATGATTTAGGCGGCTAGTAGAGGATTACGGGGACGCTCATCCGTCCCTGGTTACTTGTTGTAGGCTGCTGATAAGAGTTGGCCAACTAGTTGAGAGGAAAAGAGATGTGTTCTGATTCTAAGAAGGCAACAATGCATGCTCTCATGCATGAGGCTGCTGCTAGCGGTTACACGGAAGGCCTGACTGGGAAATCTTCTTTTGAGATTTGCGACGCATTCACTGAACAAGAGAGATTGATAGTGGAAGATCGCCGCGTGTCAGGCTTCAATCGAGGTGTTGAGGTCCGGCAGTTGTTGGAACGAGAGCCTGAGGTGGCAGACCGAGAGAGGTGAGACTGTGTCAAACAATCAAGCAGCAAAAGAGGGATATTTGGCTGGCAGGGAAGACGCCTTGGCTGGGCGGCGGTCGAATCCGCTCCCTGATCCTTTGGCTGTTCAACTG
>CAJQQJ010000397.1 GCA_905480445.1 uncultured Alphaproteobacteria bacterium
CATGGCTGTGAAATCGGCATGAGGCAAATAGACCTCACCTCTGATCTCAATCTTTGATGGCCAACCGCTGCCTGATAGCTCGTTTGGGATGTCATCGAGCGTTTTTAGATTTGTGGTGATGTTTTCGCCAACGGAACCATCCCCTCTTGTTGCGCCCGTTACCAAAACACCGTTTTCGTAAGTGAGCGCAGCTGACAGCCCGTCAATTTTGGGTTCAACGACGACGTCGACGGATTCTTCGTCACTTAAGCCCAGGAATCGTCTTACGCGTCCGTAGAATTCAACAATATCATCATCGTTGAATGCATTGCTTAGAGAAAGCATTGGCACTTTGTGAGGAGCTTTTCGAAATCCCTTTGAAACCGGTGCACCGACTTTATCGCTTGGACTGTCTTTTCGCTTCAGCTTAGGAAAAAGAGCTTCAATGGCGAGGTTGCGTTGGCGAAGTTGATCATAATCACCATCACTAATCATGGGATTATCGTGTTGGTAATAGAATTTGTCGTAGTGCTTGATCTCCGTGGCTAACCGTAGAAGTTCTTTCTTAGCTTGCTGTTCGGTAAGCTCTTCAACTGCGAGGTCGCGCACTTCTGCCATTAGCTGGCCTCGATCAGTCGACTGGCCGCTGCTCTGGCTTCAGGTGTGATTTCCGCCCCTGAAATCATGCGAGCAATTTCTTCGAGCCTTAACTTCTCTTCGAGTTCCGATACAGAGGTAGTGACTTGCTGATCGGAGCCGGATTTCTTGACTTGGAAATGGTAGCGCCCTTTAGCAGCCACTTGTGGGCTGTGGGTTATCACCAAGACCTGTAGCTCTTCACCGAGACGGCTTAGTCTTTCACCAATAGCTGCAGCTGTTGCGCCACCCACACCAGAATCTACCTCATCAAAGACGAGTGTAGGGACGGGAGAAGTGGCAGACAGTGTAACCTTTAGCGCCAAAAGAAAACGAGATAGCTCACCACCTGATGCGACTTTTGCCAAGGGCGCAAATTGAGCACCTGGATTTGTTCTCGCAAGGAACTGAACTTTTTCCTTACCGCTGCTACCCCATTGATCTTCATCGACTTTTTCAAGTGCAACCATCAAGCGCGCTAGGTCCAATTTAAGTTCTGGAAGCTCCTTGTTAACGCCTGCAGCTAACTTGTCAGCTGCGCGGGTTCTTTTCTCGCTTAGCTTATCTGCGTAAGAGGAGAAGTCGGTTTTAGCTTTGGATAAGGAAGCTTTAAGGTTCCCCAGCTGTTTGCCTTGGTCTGAGATAGAGTCTAGCTTGGCTCTGAAACTTACGGCCAGTTCTGGCAGTTCGTCTGTTGTGACACGATGTTTGCGGGCAATGTCTCTTAGCGCGTAAAGGCGGTCTTCGATCTCTTCCAGCTGGCCGGGCGCGACTTCCGTTGTTTCTGAAACTACTATCAATTCAGAAACGGCGGTGTCTAGTTCAACTGAAACACGATCCAATGCCTCCAAGGCTTTCTCGAAGGTACCAGGTGCTTTCTCATTGGCTCGGTCTAGTATGCGTTGAGCTTCTCCTAGTTTGTCACCAGTGCCACCGCTTTCTGTTAACAAGGTGTTTACAGTTGTTATTGCCTCTGTGACTTGCTCGACGTTCATCAACATGACGCGCTGTTCGACCAGCTTTTGTTCCTCACCCTCTTCTGGAGCGAGTTTTTCTAGCTCATCCGTAGCGTGTTGCAGGAAGTCTTCTTCTTTTTGAGCCTGTTCAATTTCTTCTTCTGCGTTGTCCAGGGCCTTTTGAGCTTTTTGAACGTTTTCCCACGCCGTTGCTGTCTTTTTAGCCAGGTCGATTGAACCGCCGAAAGCGTCCAATAACTCTCGATGGGTTGAGGTGTTTAGCAGGCCGTGTTGTTCAAATTGCCCCTGAATTTCCGCAAGGCTTTGCCCGACAGAGCGAAGCAAAGAAACCGAGACAGGTTGGTCATTGATATAAGCTCGACTGCGTCCTTCTTCATTGATCACTCGTTTAAGGACGACTTCCTGATCTTCGCAGTCTATATCGCGTTCTTCGAGTAGCTTCCAAACAGCATGGGAACTGTCAGGTTGAAACATTGCTGTTACGCTTGATTTCTTTGCACCTCTACGCACCATTCCGCTTTCCGCACGCACACCGATTGCGAGCCCTAAGGCATCTAGCAGGATCGATTTACCCGCACCTGTCTCACCTGTGAGCACAGAAAGGCCTGGCTCAAACTGGAGGTCCAGTTTGTCCACCAAGATGAGTTCGCGAATTGAAAGGCTCGCGAGCATGGTTCTAGAAAACTTTCTGGAAAGTCTTTTTAAGCCAAGAAGTTGGCTTGGACTTCGGAGCGAGATTTTGACCTTTAAGCAAAGTGTAGCTGTCTCTGTACCATACTGACCCTGGGAAGTTGTGGCCCAGAACAGCGGCTGCATTTTGCGCTTCGTCGATGACGCCTAAAGCGAGATTAGTTTCTACAATTCGATGAAGGGCTTCTTGGATATGATTGGTGGTCTGGTAGTCTTCGACTACACGACGAAAGCGGTTCAGCGCTGCTAGATTATGGTTCAAGTCTTGATAATAACGACCGATCGCCATTTCTTTACCTGCCAATTGGTCAGTTGTTAGATCGAATTGGATACGCGCATTTTGTGCGTAGCGAGAATTTGGGAAACGGCCAATAACGTCTTTCAGTGCCTCAGCGGCTCTGAGCGTGATCGCTTGATCCAATTTAACGCCGGTGATTTGCTCATAGTAGTTTTGAGCTTTCATATAGTAGGCGTAGTCGATGTTGGGATGACCTGGATGCAACTGTATGAAACGGTTCAGTGTCAAAATGGAATCGTCGTAACGGTTTTCTTTGAAATATGACCAAGCGGTCATAAGCTGTGCTTTAGTTGCCAGTTCGGAGTAGGGATACAGGCGTTCCAATTCAATGTATCTTGACGCAGCATCAGAATAGTCACCAGCTTTGCGTAACTGTTCGGCTTGACTGAAGAGTGCTTCTGCGGACGGGTCAGCCTTTGGCTTGCTCTTACCGGTATTGAATATGCCACTTAGGAAGCTGCCGTCGGAACCATCATCTGAAGATTTATTCCCGCCGCAGCTAGTAAGTAAAAGCGCCAAAAAACAAAGAGTTACTAGGCTCTTCCAAGAGGACAAATAGTCTCGATACATTCTGTAAACTCAATAAAAGATATAGCTAACTTATCTATATGGCCAAATCTTGATCGATCTCAACGAACGACAAATTCCAATTTACAGATTATAGAGCTTAACCCTTGTTCGCACAAGCCCAAGAGAATCCGAAGCTTTAAGCAACGCCAACCATTTTTTGGACAGGAACAGAAGTTTTGACGCTCGTTTCTTCAGAAGAGACAGCATCTTCAAGAGACCAAGCCTCAGGATTTGCAAAGAGTTCCTGAAGAAGAGAAGAGTTGACTTCATGGCCAGCTTTATAAGCCCAGAAGTGCCCTTCGATTTGATGGCCAGCCATATAAAGATCACCAACAGAGTCGAGTATCTTATGGCGAACAAATTCATCTTTGTAACGAAGGCCGCCGTCGTTCATGACTTTGCCATTGCTGATGACGATAGCGTTTTCGAGTGACCCACCTTGAGCCAACCCAATAGAACGCAGATACTCAACGTCTTGTAAGAAGCCAAAAGTTCTAGCTCGGCTGATTTCGTACTTGAAGGTGTCTTCAGTGATTTGAATGCCAAAATGCTGGTGAGCAATTTGTTTAGTAGGAAAGTCGATTTCAAAATCGATAAAGAAACCATCGGCTGGTGAAAGAACAGCACTGCGTTTTTCATCTTTGTAGCGAATGCTTTCGTGAATCTTGATGACTTTGCGTGCTGCCGCTTGTTCAACGATGCCAGCACATTCGATTAGAAAAACAAAAGGCGATGAACTTCCATCCATCGCCGGTATTTCGGGGCCATCTACGCGGACAAGAACATTGTCGATTTGCATGCCACGGAGTGCTGCCATAAGGTGTTCAACTGTCGCTATCGAAGCGCCGTGTGAATTACCTATTTTTGTACAGAGTTGACGGTCAACAACATAATCATACTTAGCTTGGATGAAACCATGACCAGAAGCAGTGTGAAGGCATTCAAAAACAATACCTGTGTTGATGTCCGCTGGATGAAGAGACAGCTTAATGTGAGCTCCACTGTGCAGGCCTACGCCTGAACAACTAATTGGATTTTTAAGTGTCCGTTGCATCAAATTCCCAAGGTCAACGCTTTTTGTGCGCATAAGAATAACGCCTTTTCGGCTTAATTACGGCAAATAAATATTATAGTTAGTTTCAAACCCTACCGTTTTTGGTCTGAACCCCCTTATTTAGAGCGGACTATAGGTGCCCAGGGGGTTCAAACCCAAATCAAACATTATTACACTTTGTTACGCCGTCTTCTAAAATAGGGACAGCTCCCAAAATTTTAGTTGGCCTGCCTTCTCAAGAAGGCCGGGATATCGAGCAAGTCTTCATCGAAGGTTTTGTCTTTACTCTGTGTTGGCTTACCGCCTTGTACACCAACAAGCCTGGGCTGTGCATCCATTCTTGTTGGGCGAACCTGCGCGGTTTCACGGTGGTTGTTACCGTTAAGTGACGGAGAGGGAGCCACGTAGTCATCCGACAAATCATCCTGATCTTGCTGCGCGAAAGGGCTGAGGTCATGAAGACGTGAAAAGAAACCCTTTCTACTAGGCATTTGTTGATGCGTTGCCGGCCGCTCCGAAGTCTGAACAGCGGCACCAACCTCATCGGATTTGACGGTTGAGAAAACTTTTCTCGTTGGAATAGTTGGCTCTGCTGCTGGGGTTTCTTCGGTGTTACGCTGAGCAAATAGCGGCATTTCGTTAGTTTCAGCAGCTTCGGTCTCAACAAACAGAGATCTTTCAGGGTTCTGTGGCACGGGGGCAGGACGTTGTGCGTTTGATCCAAGAATTGCACTCAGGCTAAAGGGATTGCCGGAAGCTGGTGCTACGACTTGATCATTAGTGGTCAATTCCTCGACGCTCTGCTCAACAGCAGGGGCTTCGGCTGAAACTTCGGCTGTAATTGTTTCTGCCTCCACGGTTTCGGAATCGGAGGCCCAGTCTTGGTTGACAGTTAAGCTTTCACGAGCTGCTTCGACATGCTTGGGCGGCGAGACTTTTTGACTGAACAAAGGATTTGAAAAGTTGAAGGCTTCGCGTGGAGCAGGTTGTGGTTGTTCTGCCTTGAGCCCTTCGTCGTTTCTCGCAGGCTGAGTAACAGTTGTGCTCGCGCGGATTTCCAATTCTGCCTTGTCTTCGGTTTCTACGGCCATTGCCATTGCCGCACCGTTAATGCCAGTAGCAACAATAGAAACTCGGATAGAGCCTGCTAGGTTTTCATCGAATGCGCTGCCGAAGATAATGTTTGCCTCCGGATGCAATTCGTCACGAATTCTGTTTGCCGCTTCATCAACTTCAAAAAGCGTTAGGTCGCTACCGCCCGAGATATTGATCAGCGCCCCTTTTGCACCCGAAATTGATGCATCGTCCAACAGTGGGTTGGCGATTGCAGCTTCAGCAGCTTCAACGGCACGGCGGTCACCGGCAGCTTCACCTGTGCCCATCATTGCTTTACCCATAACTGTCATCAGTGAACGGACATCGGCGAAATCGAGGTTGATCATGCCTGGCATTACCATCAGGTCAGAAATACCGCGAACACCTGAGTACAGTACGTCGTCAGCCATCTTAAACGCGTCAGAGAAGGTCGTTTTGTCATTGGCGATACGGAAGAGGTTCTGATTGGGGATAACAATTAATGTGTCGACAGCAGCTTCAAGAGCTTTGATACCGAGATCTGCTTGCTTTGAGCGATGTAGGCCTTCGAACTGGAAAGGCTTGGTGACAACACCAATTGTCAAAATGCCCTTTTCACGAATGGCCTGTGCTAAAACAGGCGCAGCACCGGTTCCTGTACCACCGCCCATACCGGCGGTGATAAACACAAGATTACAGCCTTCAACGGCATCCAATACTTCATGCAAGCTTTCTTGAGCCGCGGCTTCTCCAACAACTGGTTTTGAACCTGCGCCTAACCCTTGGGTAGCGCTTGTTCCCAGTTGAATGCGTCGTTCGCAATGGGATTGAGAAAGCGCTTGAGCGTCTGTGTTAGCGACAACGAAATCGACGCCAGACAGCTTTGCCTGGATCATATTGTTGACCGCATTTCCGCCAGCGCCGCCAACGCCTAATACGGTTATCTTAGGTTCCAGTCCTCTATATTTTTGAGGAACACTCAATTGTAATGCCATTGTTCAAATACCTCTGCGCCAAAAATGTTTCACGACCGATTTTAAAAATATTTTCTTATCCAGTCCGCGATACGGCCGCCGTATCCCGATCTGTGATCTATATCGCCCGA
>CAJQQJ010000398.1 GCA_905480445.1 uncultured Alphaproteobacteria bacterium
AAGTTTTTGGCTGGCGCTGATCCAGAGCTTGTAGGCGAACCAAAGCAGAAACAGCCCACCGAACCCACGCACGAACTTAGTCAGGTCAGGCCAAAGAACCAGTAAAGCGGTTACACCAAACAAAGCCAAAGTGGCAAAAAGGATGTTCGCAGAAACAACGCCGACAACAGCGGCCCAACCAACAGGTCTGCCTTGAGCCAGCGTTAATGTAATCGCCAGCACAAAATTCGGCCCAGGAGACATGGCCGCCAAGGTGAAGGTAAAGAAGATCGCGAGTTGAGTTTCGAATGTCATTCATCGCTAAGACCATAAAGCCATGGCTGCGGAAAGAAAAAAAGGGCCACTTCAATTAAGAAGCGGCCCAGTCATAGAAGTTTCAGGGAGGAAACTTATCTAATGAAATTTGGCAGTTTTAGTCTCTCAGCAAAACACGCAATTCTTGGCTAGCCTTTTCGTCCCAGCGATTGCTGTAGAACTTGGCTTCTGCATGCTGTGCGGCAACAAGCGCGCGACTGAATGACTTTAGAACACCTGCGATTGCTGCGAGAAGATCTACGCGCGTATCAGCTGAAGTGTCGATTTGAAATGTTGCGGCTGTCGTTGCTTGTGCCATGGAACCAAGTCCTTTTGTTTGGTTGTTGTCTTGAACAGAATATGCCATCGAGACAGGAAAATTAGAATCATCAAAATCGAACACCAGCCCTGCATTTTCGGCATGGCAGCACGAGGCACCTATGGCGGCAGACCTAATCCTAACCGATGCATCAGTCCGAACAATGGACAGGAACAATCCAGTTGCAGAAGCAATCGCGGTGGCGGGAAACAAAATCTTAGCCGTTGGAACTGCAAAAGAAATCGCAGCCCACAAAGGGCCGCAGACCAAAGAAGTTGCCCTAGAAGGCCGTATGGTGATGCCCGCCTTTATCGAGGGACATGCCCACTTGATGAAGCTTGGCCAGAAGTATCTTTGCCTCAATGCTGAGAAAGCCAAATCCTGGGATGATATCCTCGAACAAGTTAAACAGGAAGTCGCACGCACGCCAAAAGGGCAATGGATCTATGGCAGAGGCTGGCATCAGTCACGCTGGGATAGATTGCCTGCTAACGCCATCGAAGGTCTGCCGACAAACCAGGAGCTTGATTTGGTCGCACCGGACAACCCAGTGATTTTGACGCATAACTCTGGTCATATCTTGATAGTCAACTCAATGGCCATTCAAAGAGCCGGGGTCGACAAAAACACGGCGGATCCAGAAGGAGGTGACAAACTAAAACTACCCAATGGTGAGCTGACCGGCATCTTCAGAGAAGCAGCACGCGAAGACATCTACGCGGCTTACCAAAAGGCGCTGTCTATGCGGCCTACTACCGAAATCAAGGACGCCAATGATCGAACTCTGAACGCTGCTATCAAGGCCTTGCACAGTCACGGGATTGCGACCTTTCACGATATGATGACGACTTTCCAGGAGTACGATTTTTTCCTCGATCGCGCGGAAGAAGGCAATCTGGGTGTGCGAGTCTTGGCCTTCATTCATGAGGAGCCGGAAGCCCTGAGAGACCGGCTCGTATCCGTTTGTAATCTTGGCAAAGAGAACTGGCTTAAGATCACAGCGCTCAAACGCTTTATGGACGGTGCCTTCGGTTCCAATACAGCACTGATGTTAGAGCCTTACGATGATAAACCTGGCGACATCGGCCTCTACTACGATAACCCTGACAAAATTAAGCAGACAATTGAGTTGGCAACCCAACAAGATCTGCAAATGGCTATCCACGCGATTGGTGATCGTGCCGTTCGGGAAGTGTTAGATCACTATGAACAAGCCATTGAAACCACACCTTCCCTTAGACAAGCTAGATGGCGGCTAGAACACGCGGCCGCCATTCATCCTAATGACCTGCCCCGGTTCAACGACTTGGGTGTTCTAGCGCCTGTTCAAGGTTCATTCGTGGCCTCAGACGCCGATTTCCTGATTGACCGACTAGGCGAAAGTAGATGCCGGGAACGCGCTTATGTTTTCCGCACAATGCAAGACATGGGCATCGCGCTTTCTAACGGGACCGATGCACCAATCGAAGACATCGATCCTTTCTACAGCCTCTACTCGACCGTGAAGCGTAAACGGCCGGGTGAAGTTGAGAGTTTCTTCCCAGAGCAAGGTCTAACCGTTCAAGAGGCATTAGAAAGCTATACAATTAATGCTGCCTTCTCTGGAAAAGAAGAACAGATCAAGGGAAGTCTCGAGCCAGGTAAGCTTGCTGATATCACCGTGTTGTCACATGACATGGTTGCTGAGGGAGCAGAGACCATTCCCGAGACAGAAGTCTGTCTCACACTGGTTGATGGCAGGGTTGTCTATGAGGGTTGAGCTGCACTTCGACGCGCCAACCAATAAAGCAACAAACCAACTGCCGCTAAACCCATCATAGAAGCCAACACTAAATCATAACCGCCAAGGTTCCAGATTAGGGAACCAAGAAAGGGTGCCGATCCGGAGCCTACGAGGTAGACCAGAGCAAGCATGCCAGTCTTGGCGCCAAAATTGGCACCACCCAAAACTTCACGCGCTAACAAAGGTCGGATAATGGAAACCACACCGTAGGCTGCTCCGAAGAAAGCAACGGAAAGAGCCAATAGAAGGAAGGCGTTCCCCGCTGAGCTCAAAACCAAAATGGCGAAACCAATGGAAACAAAACAAGCCAGCGCTACACCGTGATTGGATACTCTTTTCTCAACCACCACCATGACAATCCTGCCTGCAACTTGCATCGGCCCTATGAGCGAGGCGAGCAGAATGGCTTGCTCAGCGCTCACCTGTTTTTCGCTGAGTATGGGCAGGAAGTGATGAATTGTTGTGCCATGCAGCAAGGAAATGCAGGCAAAAGCGAAAGCCAAGAACCAAAAGTAGGGAAGCTTTATGAAAGCCTTTTCCTTTACGGTTTCAGCAGCTGAAGTTTCCTCGCTTCGCTCTTCTTTTTCCATCCTGCTGGCACCCCAAGCCATCAAAGGGCAGGTCACGAAAATTACAACAGCGGCAAAAACCCAGAGGCAGATTTGCCAGGAGAAATTCTCCGACAAATAGTAAGAAGCAGGAAAGCTTATCGTTGAAGCAAAGCCTGCCATCAAGGTGATGCGAACGATGCCTGATTTGGCCTCACGACCTCTCGCCCTGGTTACCAAAGCGAAACAGGGATCATAAAGACAGCCAGCCCACATCGTTCCCATTAAGGCTGACAGTAAATAGAACTGCCACAAAGTCTCTACAAAAGGGACCAGTGCAAGTAACAGGGCCGCAAGGAAAGCGGTTAAAGTCATCATGAGAGGGCCACGGCCGCGGTCTAAAAAACGACCCATAAAAGGAGAAGCGATAGCCGAGAGAAAAAGGGCCAAACTTACAGCGCCCGTCACTTCGATACGGCTCCAACCAAAGGCGGTTTCCAACCGTAGTATCATGGCAGGAAAAATGTAAAAGCTTGAAGCCCAAACCAGGGTTTGGGCGATGCCCAGCGCTATAACAGGCTTGTCTTTAAACACTTCGTTCCTTTGTTAATATCCAGCGTTAATATCCAGGCGGCGCTTCGAAGCCACGGTAACTCTGCTCTAACATCTGCGCAAAGCGAATGGTTTTTAAATCCTGATACTGCGCACCGATTATCTGAACACCAATCGGTAACCCTTTAGAATTAAGGCCTGCTGGTGCTACTGTCGACGGCATAAGAGTTACACCGGAATAGCCAGCCCAAAACAACTGGTCAGTTGTAGGTACTTGCCTACCATTAACATCAATCGTTCGCTCATGACGCTCGCCCGCTTGGTCGTGCGGATAGGCACAAGAGGCCGCCGCGGGACAAAGCATCACGTCGTAATCATCAAAGAAGGAGTTCCAGAGATGGCGTAACTCGTGGCGACGCTGGTTCACCCCTAACCAATCGCGATGAGACATGACATAAGCCCTTAGCAAGCTGGCCTGATAGCTCTGATCCGTATCACTCAAGGTGGCGACTTGCACGATGTTATCCTGATACTCTTCATCCGTTTGTCTCCGCGACGTCGCAGATCGCAGGAGAGCAATATAGACATCATGGATTTCTTCATCAGAGAAAGCGGGTCTAGCGTCGAAGTCTACTTGTGCTCCTTCACCAATGAGAAATTGCGCCATGTCAAAAATCTGCTCTTGGATTTCTTGATCGACCTCTGACACAGCCGAGTCCATTTTGATGGCAACTTTGAAGTCTTTAAGAGACTTATCCGGCGGTTCGGGTAACTCAATTTTCCAAGCCTGGCTATCGATAGCGTCGCCACCCATCATAACTTTGAGTGCCAGTTCCAGATCAAAAGCCGACCGCGCCAGCGGGCCGATAACTGAAATATCTGTGCTTGGCAGTACACCTGGTAGAGCTTGACCTCTCGGTGAGACCGCTTCCCAGGTGGGTTTATGGCCATAGACACCGCAGTAGTGTGCAGGATTGCGAATGGAGGCACCGATGTCACTGCCCGCTTCCAAACCTGTGAGACCAGCGGCCAAAGCTGCAGCAGACCCACCTGAAGAACCACCCGGAATCAAGCCTTCGCCCCAAGGGTTAGCGGTTGTGCCATAAATATCATTGAACGATTGCCAGTCCGAAAGCAGCAAAGGCACATTGGTTTTACCAAAGATAACAGCACCAGCTGCTTCTAAACGATCAACAGCTATGGCGTTCTTTTCTTGGAAATTGTCCTTCAGTCTCGGTAAGCCCCAAGTGGTCGGACTGCCTACCCAATTATAAGATTCTTTAATGGTCATTGGCAGGCCATGCAGAGGGCCCCAATCTTCACCTTTAGCGAGCGCCGCATCAGCGGCTTTAGCTCTTTCACGAGCTTTATCGATTTGATCGAAAATGATCGAATTGAGCTTTGGATCAAACTTTTGTCTTCTTTCCCAGAAGTAATCCAACAGCTCCAGCGAGGACACCTCCCGCGCCTTGATTTTCGCCAAGAGCTGCGCTGCTGATAAAAAAGCCAGTTCTGTCATAATCTTTGAAATCCTCTTCTGGAACAAAGTGAACTCTATTTAACTATTCGGCAATTGAATTTCGTCAAGGAATGCTGATAGTGGACCAATGCGTAGAAGATCCTTTTTTAAATGGTTTGGGCTGCTTTCAGTAACAGCCATGTTTACTGGCGGTGGATACAGGGCTGTCAAGACCAACACCAACCCTTACTATCAAGGGCCAAAGTCCGACCACTTTGACGGTTTGCAGTTTTTTAATCCAAACGGCTACCCGGCAAAGGGTTTCGGTAAAGTTCTAAAATGGTGGTTATCTAGTCGACCTAAATGGCCCAAGTCTTTCCCCAGTCCCTACCAGGATCATCCGCCAGCGCGTGTGATGGGTCAACAATTACGGGTCTCCTATGTTGGTCATGCCTCAATTTTGATCCAGACCGCCGGTCTCAACATTCTGTTGGACCCAGTCTGGTCAGACAGAGTTAGTCCGGTTGGGTTTGCAGGGCCAAAAAGAGTGAACAAGCCGGGAATTGACTTAGCAGATCTTCCGCCAATTGACGTCGTATTGATCAGCCACAACCATTATGACCACCTCGATACAAAAACCATCGGCAAGTTGGTTGCAGACCATGATCCGTTGATTGTTGTTCCGCTTGGCAATGACACAATCATTCGCCGTAAGCATTTCAAAGCACGGACAATTGCTCGCGATTGGGGGCAACGGGTTGAGCTTGGTAATGGCGTAACTGTCACGTTAGAGCCAACCCATCACTGGTCAGCACGAGGAACGACAGATCGACGTAACGCTCTTTGGGCTGCCTTCGTGCTACAAGGACCGAGCGGTACGATTTATCATGTCGGTGACACCGGCTTTCACGACGGTGTCAATTATAGAGCCATTGCGAAAAAGTACGGCGAAGTAAGGCTTGCTATTCTCCCCTTCGGCGCTTTTGAACCTCGTGACTTTATGAAGGCGCAGCATCAGAACCCTGATGAAGCCGTGCAGGGTCATTTGCTGTGCAATGCCAAACAGACACTCGGACATCACTGGGGAACATTCCAGCTTACAAATGAGTCTATAGAGGATCAGCTTAATCACTTGGCACTAGCGCGGAACAAGTACGCTGTACCTGAAGAAGAATTTCGAGCACTTAGACCTGGCCAATTTTGGGACGTGCCTGCCTAACCGGTGGCCTTAAGTTTTCCAAAGAGGGTTTGAACTGATCGACCTAGAAAGACACCTGAAACCGACCCCAAGATCACTGCTATGATCGCAATCACAATTGGATTTTCCATGAGTTCTGGTTGCAGTGCCGTTGTCATTCCTCTTGCGAAAGACATCCAGAAAATCACCATGATACAGATCATCGTCAGCCATTCTCCTTTCAGATGCACATGAGTTGGGGAACGCTTGAGAACGATGTCCTTTTGAAAACTGTGTCCATAGAGTCCGCCGACGATATAGAAAATGGCGAAGACCAGCCAGGCTAGTATAGAAGCCTCAAGTGCAATCATCGAGTTAACCGCCATGACTGCAAGGATCGGCAGTGCCCAAAAAACAAAAATTGGCGCTTTGCGGCTTCTGGACGCGAGGAACCCCAAAGCCAGCAGCCCAAAGAAAAGCGGCCAAACCCAGATGGGCACGTTGATAATGATTTGAGACCTCAGCATAACTAGAGGATTCCCATAGGCTGGAATATTTGGTAACTTTTGTCATGCAGAAACCTTTCGTCAGCCAACCCGAACTTTTTGTGACCACCAGCGATCTTGATCA
>CAJQQJ010000399.1 GCA_905480445.1 uncultured Alphaproteobacteria bacterium
TCCACTTTTTAACTTTAACAATTGCTGCTTATTTAGTGATTGTTGAGCAAATTACCAATAGACTCTTAGCATTTTGTCATTTAGCGGTCTTGAACAAGAACAATCCCTTCTCAGAGGCGACTATGGCACAAAAAAGAGTAATTGTTACAGCTGGAGCCAGTGGCATTGGCGCTGCTACCGCCGCTGCTTTCGCCACCAAAGGTGCGCGGGTTGTTGTCTCTGACATAGATCCATCAGCAATCAACGCCTGCAACGAGGCTAAGACTTCAATCAGTGCCCTACATTGTGATGTCACCAACGAAGCACAAGTTAAGTCGTTTGTTCGCGAGGCCGTAGAACATTTAGGCGGTGTGGATGTTTTGGTTAATAATGCTGGAACGGCTGGCCCTACCGGGCCAATTGAAGATCTAGACGCCACCGCTTGGCGTGCTTGCATCGACGCCAATCTGGTTTCGGCCTTTTTGCATGCCAAGGAAGTTATACCTTTTTTCAAAAACCAAGGCTCGGGATTGATCGTTAATCTGTCGTCTACGGCAGGCCTTTATGGCTATCCTCTACGAACGCCCTACTGCAGTGCAAAATGGGCTATTGTGGGATTGACTAAGTCACTTGCTATGGAGCTTGGCTCCTTTGGAATTCGTGCGAATGCCATTTGTCCTGGAGCTGTCGCGGGAGAAAGAATGGATCGTGTTATAGCAGCCGAATCTGTAACCAGATCAATGAGCGAAGATGCTGTGCGTCAGGCCTACGCCAAACAATCCTCCATGCGCAAATTTGTTCAAGCTGAAGATATCGCAGACATGATCGTTTTCTTGTCCACCCCTGAAGCCAAAATGGTCTCAGGTCAGATCATGTCCGTGGATGGACATACGGAAGGTATCTACGACCCTTTCTGAACAGGCAGCTCTACAGTTACTTTCAGGCCGCCTAACTCACTATTACTCAACGAAATAGTGCCCTTGTGGCCTCGAACAATGTTGGATGCAATCGCAAGTCCCAAGCCGGTGCCGCCTGTCTCTCGGTTTCTAGAGGCCTCCACACGATAATAGGGTAAGAAAACTTTACTGCGCTCCTCAGGCTTGATTCCGGGTCCGTCGTCCTCAACACTCACTCGACTTTCATCGATGGAGAGTTTGGCATACTGGCCAAATTTAAAAGCATTGCTGAGCAGATTTTCAAACACTCGCTTCAGCAACAAAGCATCTCCGTGAACGAAGAAAGAGTCCCCCGATTTGATTTTAATCTGCATATTGTTGCCGCTTTCAATCAAGTCTTCACCAAGCGTGGTCAACACTGGAACCAAATCAAAGAGAGCACTATTGCTTTCGTTCAGGCTGTAATCGTTGGACACGGAAAACTCGAGGCTTGAGCTCAGTATTCGTTCCATCTCGATCAAATCGTTTTCAGCTTTTGATTTTTGCTTCTCGTCGTCTATGAACTCTGTTCTTAGTCGCAACCTGGTCAACAAAGTCCTGACATTGTGGCTCATGGCTCCGATCATCAAAGTTCGAGAATCCAACAAGCTCCTAACCGAATGCTGCATTGTGTTGAATGCATCTACAGTCTTATCAATCTCCTTAACGCCAGTCTTCTGTAGTGGTTCTTGATTAATGTTTTCGCCTAATGCTGTTGCTGCATCAGCAAAAGAAGTAAGTGGCTTCGTTACTCTCCGGACGACCCAGGTAGCAACCAGGGTCAAGAAAACGATTGAGAAGATGAGTAATGTCACCAAAGCACCAACGGCAAAATACCCTCTTCTAGGCTGAGCTTCTGCAAGAATCTTGCGCCCATCCTTCATAGTGACAAGAATAGTGAGGTGAGACGCGTTTCTCAGCGCTCTCGGTACTCTTCCATCAGGACCAGGGGGGAAATGAAAGCGAGCGTCGAAAAGGCGTTGGTTGTGGTGGCGAACACTAACCTTGATATCGAGTAAATCTGTAAACAAACGCCGTCTTTCAACCATTCTTTGGACATTGCGGCTAAGACGTTTGTTAATCCGTCCAATTTGTGGCTGTTGATTGGTATTGAAAAAACTATAGTTGATTAGAAAATTGGATTGTTCTTCGGCTTCTTCCACTGTCTCGTCTGGATCAGAAAGTAAGATCTCCCGGCTGTCCTTAGCTATCTTCTCAAGAACAACGCCAATAGAATTGTATTTCTGTTGATGATAGCGACCGGCCGCAAAAACACCGACCCACAGTATTTGTAAAATTAGCACTGCAGTAAGAAGAATGAGTACGGATCGTGTCGTGAGACCTGGGCGCCATTTCATGGCTAAGACCGTTTCACAGGACTGGATAGGATATAGCCCGCGCCTCTGACAGTGCGAATAAGTGAGGGTTCCTTTGAATCGTCACCGAGTTTGTTTCTTAAACGTGAAATCAGAATATCAATTGAACGATCAAATGCTTCTGCCTGGCGCCCTTGAGTTAACGTCAATAAACGCTCACGGCTCATGATCTTCTGAGAGTTTTCAGCCAAGGCGTGAAGCAAATCGAATTCTCCCGCTGTGAGACTGACTTCTTCTCCTGTTGAAGACGTCAACTGACAGGCTCTAAGATCCAGTCGCCAATCCTCAAAGATTAGAACACGTTTTTCCTGATCTGGATCGTTTGATGCAGCCAGCGCTGTTCTTCTGAGGACCGCAGATATCCTGGCCTTCAGCTCCCGCGGATTGAAGGGCTTGGAAACATAATCATCTGCTCCAATCTCGAGGCCTATTATCCGATCAATATCATCACCTTTTGTGGTTACCATGATAATGGGTAGAGATGAAGTTTTAGCGTTCGACCTTAACCAACGTGTGATCGATATCCCATCTTCAACGGGTATCATCAGATCCAGCAAGATCAAATCGATGTCATGCGATGAGAGAACTTCACGCATCTCCTCGCCACCAGATGCCTGGTGAGCTACGAATTCTTCTTTTGTTAGATAGTCACTGAGCAGTTGTCTGATCTCGGCGTCATCGTCAACAATAAGCAAAGTTGGAGTTTTCTTGGTCATACCTATTAGTTAGCTGACTTCTTGTGCTCGGAAAAGAGCCACCCCAGAAATCTCCACGACTTTGTTACACTCAGAAACAAACGGCAGGTTCTTTGAAAAGCAAGGGAAACAAACCATGCCTATCTTAAACTCATCGAACACACAAAAGGACCGAGGAACATGAAGAAAAAGTACATTTACGGATTGAGTGCAGTGGCTGTCGTAATTCCCCTGGCATTGGTTGCACACGCTGGCAGCGGACATGGTTGGGGTAAACACGGCTGGGGCCACGGTGGTAGTCATGGTGGTAAGGGTGAAATGCGACGCATGTGTAATCCCGACCGTCTCGAGCGCATGGAAGGCCGCCAGGCACTCATGGCGCGCTACGTTGGTATCGAAGACGATCAGCGCGACGAGTGGGAAGCGTTGAAAACAGTTCGAAAAACGAACGTTGAAGCTACACTGGGCCTTTGTGAGGAATTAAAGGCCGAAGGGCGCACAAAGTCCATGTCAGCTAAGCTTGCAAAGAAAGAACGCATACTTTCGCTCAAACTAGAAAACGTAAAACGACTGCGTCCGGCCGCTGAAGCCTTTGAAGCCGTGCTCAATGACGAACAAAAGGCCGCTATCAAAGAACTTCGTCGCCATATGAAGGGCAAACGTTGGGGTAAGCGTCAGCGTTGGCATGGTGGCAACAATGACCATGAAAATGGCGAAGAATACGAAACAACAGGCAAGAACGAGCACAAAGACGACTAATGAGCTTCTAAACTGTCAAATGACGAAGCCCCAAGTAGACCTATTCTCTTGGGGCTTTTGCTTTTTTTTGAAGCTTAGAACCTAGCTCTTTTGATAAACGAAGTATCGACCTGGTTTAATGCCTTCGGGAAGTGGCAGTTCATTAAAACCTGAAAGGTTAAGCTCCATGTTGCAGACAACAATTCCGCCAACAGCCGTACGCTCTTCCACCAAAGGAGAGAGCCACTTAGCAATCTCAATGTTGCCTTGATCGTCACCGATCCCGATATCACTGTGAATGAGAGCCGCTGGTTCAGTGATACGGTCGCCACATGAAGCCAGTGTTTCCTCTACTTCACCCAAAAAGAGATACTTGTCCTCTGGAATAGAGGACGGGTGAGCATTAACGGCCCTATCAAAAACAAAAATTTCGCGTTCAGGCATCAACTCACGTAGGTGAGAGTAAGTCCGACCGTTTCCTAAACCAACTTCCAGTACTGGTCCTGGCAATGCGTGAATAGATTTGGAAACGGAATTCAAAATTTCTCTTTGTGCTTCCATACGGCGGATAAAACTGTCTAAGCGGCTCATGACTGTCCCTTGTTTGATTTTCTCAGAGAGCTATAGCGGCGTTTGGAAGGAAAATCCAAGCAAAGCCGTTCACAGCTAAAGGAGGCCTTGTTCTTCCAGCATTTCTTTGAGTAACTTCTTAGACATTTTGCCGTACGCCGTTTTCGGGACTTCATCCCAGATGATATAGCGTTTCGGCCACTTATATTTGGCGAGTTCTTGCGACAAATGTTCTTTCAACGCGTCGATGTCGATTTCCTGGCCCGGAATTGGGGCGAGGATTGCTATCCCGCTTTCTCCCCATTGCGGATCAGGCACACCGATGATTGCTGCCTCAGTGACGGAACCGAACGAAAGGATCGCTTCTTCGATTTCACGAGGGTAAACGTTGGACCCACCTGATATGTACATATCAGAAGCCCGACCGGTGATGTAAAGCAGTCCTCGTTCATCTAGACGCCCAACATCGCCTGTGTCCCACCAGCCAAACCGAAAAGCTTTTTCTGTGGCCTCAGGGCGATTGTAGTAACCGGCACAAACTGCTGGTCCTTTGACGCAAATGTTTCCAATTTCGCCGGTTGGCACCGTCTCGCCGTTGTCGTCGAGTATTGCTATCTGCATGCCTTTGCGCGCGAAACCACAAGTGCCAATGCCAGTTTCATCAGCTTCGAGATATTCGGCCGTATGCATGTGAGTTGGAAGGACAGTTATGTTACCTGTCACCTCGCCTTGACCAAAGTACTGCACGATTACAGGGCCCAACTTTCCTAGGGCATACTCTTGATCAGCTCGGTAAGTCGGCGCGCCCGCATAGATAATGTTTTTTAAAGAGGAATGATCAACTTCGTCGACAGCAGGGCATTCGACCAGACGTTTCAGCAGCGTTGGAACTGTGAACATGTTTGAGACTTTGTACTTCTCAATCAAGCCCCAAGCCTCTACTGGATCAAAGGATCCAGGATTGGACATAACGTTGTTGGCACCGACGGCCACTTGAGTAAAGGCATGAAGACCCGAAGCATGGCTGAGGGGTGCAATGATGAGCGACGCATCATCGAAAGTGACACCGGGCACCAACTCGGCCAAATGGTTGTTAACGACAAAAGCAATCTGACCATGGGTTAAGATACCACCTTTAGGACGTCCCGTCGTGCCTGAGGTATAGAACAGCCACAACATATCATCGTAAGAAACAGGTAATTCTTGGAATTCAACGCCTAAGTTTTGCTCGACAAGGTTGTCGTAGCTTAACTCACTATCGCGCGGTTCACCGATGCAAATGACAGCTTTTAGGTTCGAACAAGCGCCAGCAACAGCATCGGCATGGACCTGAAACGGTTCTTCGTAAATGAACGCCGCAGCGTCACAATCTGCCCCCTGAAAGGCTACCTCACCTGGTGCCATCCGAAAATTGACAGGTGCCCAACAAAGACCAGCCTTAAAGATTGCCCACATTGACTCAAACATCTGAGGCACATTGCGGGATTGGACGAGAACGCGGTCTCCTTTTGCTAAACCCAAGCCCATTAACGCCTCAGCCATCGCATCGACCCGCTGGTTGAGCTGGCGATAAGTGTAACTCAAGTCACCTTGGGTTAATGCGGGTCGATTTGGGTGTAGGTTGGCAGTTTGAGTCAGCAAGTGCCCAAGGTTCATAACTGGATTTGACATTGGTAGCGGCCCTTGGGATTTGTTCGGCTTACTTAAGAGGTTCAAGGATCGAAACGAAGTTCGCCACCGCTGCACCACCCATGTTAAAAATGCCGGCTGTTTTAGCATCAGTAACTTGCATGTCTCCGGCGGTACCGGTCAGCTGCATTGACGCTAAAACGTGCATTGAAACACCGGTTGCCCCAATAGGATGCCCTTTGGCTTTTAGGCCACCAGAAACGTTAATTGGCATTTTACCGTCTTTGTAGACCCAGCCCTCTTTCAAAGCACTTGTGCCCTCACCTTTTTTGGTCAGCCCCATTGCTTCGTACTGCAATAGTTCAGCGACAGTGAAGCAATCATGCGTTTCCGCAAGATCCAGATCATCCAGTGTCATGCCGCTTTCGGCAAAGGCTTTCTGCCAAGCTACAGCTGGCCCCTCGAAATCAATGATGTCACGACGGCTGAGTGGCAAAAAGTCATTCACCTGAACAGCCGAACGGAATGTAACAGCTTTTTCAGAAGCCATTGCAGTGTCTCTATCGGCCAAGACAATGGCAGCTGCGCCATCGGATACCAAAGAACAATCGGTGCGTTTTAGAGGACCTGCTACGAATGGGTTCTTTTCAGACTCATTACGGCAGAAATCATAACCCAGGTCTTTACGCATTTGAGCATAAGGATTGCTGCAGCCGTTTTTGTGGTTCTTTGCGGCTATATGAGCCAAGGCATCTGTTTGGTCACCATAGCGCTGGAAATAAAGCTCTGTGATTTTGCCAAAAACGCCGGCAAAACCGCCTTTGATGTCGCCTTCTTCTTTCAAGTATGCGGCGCGGATGAGAATTTCACCAACCTCTTTGCCGCTTCTTTCAGACATTTTCTCTACACCAACCACCAAAACGCGCTTCGCCTTCTTTGCATCAATTGCGTTGATGCCCTGATGGATTGCTGCGGAACCAGTTGCGCAAGCGTTCTCGACGCGCGTCGCTGGTTTGAAACGGAAGTCGGGGTGGGCCTCAAAGACCAAAGATGACGTGAAATCCTGGTTTACAAACCCGCCGTTATAGTGCCCCAAGAAAATCTGATCGATGTCTTTGGGCTCCAATCCAGCGTCAGCGATGGCAGAAGAGGCTACTTCGACAATCATTTCTTCAACAGAGAGGTTGTCGTATTTACCAAATGGAAGGTGTGACCATCCAACGATTGATGCTGTCATGCTGATTTCCTGTTGTTAACTCATTAATCTAGAAGCTGTGTCAGTTAATAGAATAGTCAAGATTTGTCCACAAACAGCAACGACAAGATCTGGACAGGTCCAAATTACTTTGATAGAGGGAAAGCTGAGTTGTCAGTGATGGCGTCACTGTAAATGGGGTAGGAAACCCAGACTCTTTTGGTCCTGTACGCCCGGATAGATATTCGGGTCCTTGTTCAAACCAAAAGGCCCGAAGTTTTTCGGAGGCCTCTTATGCCCTTTTCATCTTCTTCTGCTGCATCTCTTGTGGCCCGTCCTGATTTTTTCACTTTCGACAATGGCCCAAAGCCAGCTTTGCCTTTTGCGCAAGCTGAATACGATCAACGTCTTTCCGGTCTGCGCAAAATTATGACAGAGCAAAGCGTTGATACTGTTGTTCTGACATCAATGCACAATATCGCTTACTATTCTGGTTTCCTATACTGTGCTTTTGGCCGTCCTTATGCTTGTGTCGTAACGCACGACAATGCAACAACGGTTTCTGCAAACATTGATGGTGGTCAACCTGCACGTCAGTCTGCTTGTGATAACCTTGTCTATACAGATTGGAAACGCGACAATTACTGGCGCGCTGTTCTTTCGCTCACAAAAGGCAAGCGCATTGGCGTTGAAGGTGATCATCTTTCTCTTCAACAGCGTGACAAGTTGGTTGATTTTCTGGGTACAACGGATCTCGTTGATCTTGCTGGTGCTACAATGTTCCAACGCATGGCCAAGTCTGATGCCGAGATTGCATTGATCAAAGAAGGTGCTCGTGTAGCCGATGTTGGTGGCTTTGCTATTCACGCAGCGATCAAAGAAGGTACACGCGAAATCGACGTTGCCATGGCAGGTCGTAACGCTATGGAATTAGAGATCGCCAAATCCTTTCCCGGTTCAGAAATGCGCGACAACTGGGTTTGGTTCCAATCAGGCCTCAACACAGATGGTGCCCATAACCCTGTGACCTGTAAAGAGCTGGAAATGGGCGATATCCTGTCTCTCAACACCTTCCCGATGATTTCCGGCTACTACACTGCTCTAGAACGTACTTTGTTCCTGGGCGAGCCTGACGAAGCTTCAATGAAGATCTGGGAAGCCAACGTCGGCGCTCACGAACTAGGCATTAGCCTCATCAAACCAGGTGCCACTTGTTCTGGTATCTGTGCGGAAATCAATGAGTTCTTTGCTGAACGTGATCTCTTACAGTATCGCAGCTTCGGGTATGGCCATTCATTTGGTGTACTTTCGCATTACTATGGCCGCGAAGCAGGTTTAGAACTGCGTGAAGACATCGATACAGTCCTAGAACCTGGCATGGTTGTTTCCATGGAACCCATGTTGACAATCCCAGTAGGCCAACCTGGTGCTGGTGGTTACCGAGAGCATGATATCTTAGTCATCGGCGAAGACAGCGCAGAGAACATCACCAAGTTCCCTTACGGCTCTGAGCACAACGTAATTCTATAAATACGGTTGAAGGTCCATTTTCTTTTTTGGTTTTGGACCTTCTTCTTTCGACCTAGCAGGTTAACGCCCGCCACTGACTGGCACTAAAGCGCCAGTCACGTAGCTTGATGCCTCAGAACAGAGCCAAAGGATCACATCTGCAACTTCTTCTGCTGTTCCTGTTCTAGCCATCGGTACCATCGGTGTCATGATTTCAAGACGGTTGGCCATGCCGGTTGCATGAATCTCGGTTTCAATAAGGCCAGGTTGGACCGCATTAACGCGGATGCCTTCTTTTGCGACTTCTTTGGCCAATCCAAGGGTCATGGTGTCTGTGGCTCCTTTGGATGCTGCATAGTGGATCCATTCGCCACCACCACCGATGTAAGCAGCGGCAGAAGAGGTGTTCACTATTGTGCCGCCTTTGCCGCCGTGTTTTGTTGACATACGACGCACTGCTTCACGCGCGCAGAGAAAATAGCCGCGTACGTTTATACCGAACAGCTCGTCGATAGCATCGGCCTCCATGTCCTCCATGCGCGTCATATGACCGACGATGCCGGCGTTGTTGATCAACGCATCTAAAGTGCCAAGATGCTCGTCACAGGTCGTGAAAAGCCGGAGTACATCAGCTTCTTTGGAAGTGTCCGCTTGAACAACCAGAGCACGTTGCCCCGCCCTCTCTACATCAGCCGCGACTGCTTCTGCTGCATCGCGATTGGAATTGTAGTTCACACAAACATCATAGCCTTGCTCTGCTGCCAGTCTCGCGGCCGCGGCACCAATTCCTCGGCTGCCGCCGGTAACCATTACAATTCTAGACATTGGTTCATCCTATTTTGAAAGCTCTAGTTTGATATAAGTGGAACTGTCCTTTTGGCAATCTAATTGGGACGCATTGCCGACAAACCATCACTGTCCGTTACTGAAACACAAATTGAGTTAAGGGTTCGTGGTTGATCGTATGGCCAAGGTGTCGCTCTGTGTAGTGTCGCTCTCTCATCCCAGATCAAAACGTCACCGACTTGCCAATCATGTGAATAAACGTATTGAGGCTGGGTACAAAACTCGACAACTTCCTCAATCAGGGCCGTACCTTCTTTGTCATCTAAACCATCAACTTTGAAAGCATGGGATGCAATGTAAACCGCTTCCTCACCGTTTGCAGGGTTGGTCCAGATGGCTTTCCAATGTTGATCGTCCCATTTGTGGAACATAGGTAGCGCAGCGAGTTCTTTAGATATCTTGGCCCGAGAGTGAGAGTAGCGATGCCAAATCGATGCTTTTCGTATCCGAGTTTTCAACTTTTCAGGCATATCTGCCCATGCCGCACGACTGCTAGCAATTTCAGTAGCGCCTCCAGTGTCGGTTACGATTTTCGCTGTGATGATGTTAGCCAAAGCCGGTACTGGCAGAAACGTACTGTCTGTATGCCACAGCATATTGGATTTCAGGTGGAGGGTATGCAGTTCCATCTCTGACGCAATCGATCCGTCTTCGCGGACATTGGAGACTTTCGGAACTTCATAACCCTCTCTAGCCTGCAAGTCGTCAGCTTCGCGGTCTTCAATAGGCCCGAACATGCGGCCAAAGCGCAGATGATCGTCAGGTTGGAGGTCTTGTCGCCTGAAAAGTAGTAAGGAATAGTCTTCGAACGCTTTACGGACAGCTGGAAATTCAGTTGATTCATCAAGAGTTGAAAGATCAACGCCGGAGATTTCTATT
>CAJQQJ010000400.1 GCA_905480445.1 uncultured Alphaproteobacteria bacterium
AGCGCCGTACAGGGAGATTTTAATGATTAAAAAACTACTCGCCAGCGCAGCCGCAGCTGGTTTTGCCTTGACCGCCACAACGGCTTTGGCGGCTGACGCTATCAAAATTGGCGTAATCACAACACTAACAACGCCTGCCGCTGTACTCGGCAATGAGCAAATGAACGGCTTCAACCTAGCTATGAAGCACCTAGGTGGGAAAGCTGGTGGTTTGGATATTGATCTGATCGCAGAAGACGACGGTTTCAAACCTGACGTTGGTAAGCAAAAAGCGGAGAAACTCGTCAAACAAGACGACGTAGACATCGTTACAGGTCTTATCTGGTCACACGTGATGCTGGCATCTACGCCAACAATTCTAAAAGCTGGTAAATTTGCGATCTCTGCAAATGCAGGCCACTCAAAGCTCGCTGGCAAGAATTGTGATGAAAACTTCTTTAACGCTTCTTGGCAGAACGACACAGTTCCAATGGCGCTCGGTCATGTTCTTAACTCTGAAGGCATGAACTCAGTCTATATCATGGCACCAAACTATGCTGCTGGTAAAGATATGGCCAACGGAGTTGCCGCCACTTTCAAAGGCGAAGTTCTCGGTAAAGACCTCACCAAATGGGGCAAAGATGCTCAGCTTGATTTCTCCGCTGAATTGGCGAAAGCCAAAGCCTCAGGCGCAGACGCTCTCTTCGTGTTCTATCCAGGTAAAGCCGGTGGCGCTTTCATGAAGCAGTTTGGTCAGGCTGGTCTTGGCGATCATATGAAGCTCTTCACAGTCTTCACTGTTGACGGCATTTCTCTACCGAAGTTCCAAGCGGCTGGCATGAACTCTGTTTTGGGTTCAGTTGACACCATGCACTGGAACGTCGACTTCGATAACGATCAGAACAAGCGCTTTGTTGCAGACTTCCGCGCTGAGCACGGTCGCTACCCTTCTTTCTATGCTGCACAAGCTTATGACACTATGTTCATGATCGATGCTGCTGTTGCTGCTGTTGGTGGTGACCTTAGCAACCAAGACGGAATGCGTGCTGCCTTTAAGTCCGCCAACTACGCTTCAGTGCGCGGAGACTTCTCTTACGGCGACAACCATTTCCCTGTCCAAAACTTCTATCTTCGCGAAGTTGTTGAAGGTGACGATGGCGCTTGGGTTCATAAAACAAAGAAAGTGGTTCTCGAAAACTTCGTAGATCCACATGCTGGCGATTGCTCTATGTAATCATCAGTAAATCTGGTTAGAATAAGGGTGGCGGCTTTCGGGTTGCCGCCCTTTTTCTTGGCCGGAGTAAATTCACGATGACAGTTCTAATCGCAGGTGGCGGAATTGGTGGGTTAACCACAGCACTTATGTTGCATCAACGCGGTATAGAATGCGAAATCTATGAGCGTTCCACCAAAGTTAAAGAACTCGGCGTAGGCATTAATACGTTGCCTCATGCCATCAAAGAATTGGCGGAGTTAGACTTGCTTGATGCTCTGGATGCGGTTGGCATTAGAACTCAAGAGTTAATCTACCAAAACCGGGTCGGGCAAGAAATCTGGCAGGAGCCTCGCGGTACCTACAGCGGCCTAGAGTACCCACAGTTCTCGATCCACCGTGGCAAACTCCAACGTGTGCTCCATGAGGCCGTCCTCGAGCGTCTCGGTAAAGGAGCTGTCCATGTTGGTCATGAACTCATTAGCTTCGATCAAACAGATAGCAACGTTAACATTCAACTTATTGATCGAATCAGTGGGAGTGAGAAGGAAGTCCGCGGCGATGCGCTCATCGCCTGTGATGGTATTCATTCGGTAATTCGTAAAGCCTTCTACCCCAGTGAAGGCCCACCGGCGTGGAATGGCATTATGTTATGGCGAGGTGCCACCGAATGGCACCCGTTCCTTACTGGAGAGTCCATGGTGATCGCGGGTGGTATGGACGCTAAACTGGTTCTGTATCCCATATCTCGTGAAGTTTTGGACCCATCCAAAATTTTGATGAATTGGGCTGTTGGAGCCAAAGTTGGCGACGCGAAATCCCCACCTCCACGACGTGAAGACTGGAATCGTAAAGGGCGCCTCAATGAGCTCTTGCCTTTCGTCCAGGACAAATTCTCACTTGACGTTCTTGATCCTCTCGCACTGATAGAAGGTACCGACGACTTCTATGAATACCCCATGTGTGACCGTGACCCATTGACGAAATGGTCCCATGGCCGTGTCACGCTGCTCGGCGACGCAGCGCACCCAATGTATCCAGTTGGTTCAAACGGCGCTTCACAAGCCATTTTGGATGCCCGTTGTCTAGCGGACAGTCTGGCAAGCGTGGACGCCATCGTTGAAGCCTTAGATGTCTATGAAGCAGAACGTTTGCCAGTCACCTCACAAATCGTCCGTACTAACAGGAGCGGAGGACCAGAGCGCGTTATCGATGTTGTTAATCAACGCGCACCTGACGGGTTCGACAAACTGCATGATATCGCTAGCGCTGAGGAATTGGAGGCCATTGTGAAAGGCTATTCTCAGCTCGCGGGTTTCGACAAGAAAGGCGTCAACAAGAAGACCTAGTCATCGTTACAGGGTGCAAAAAGTCTCACTATTTCTGGTGAGCATCAGTTTCAATCCTGATTATTCAGAGCGTAGAAAGAAACAAGTTGCTGCAACTCTCAGGCCACGGTGAATGCCGCCGCTAACAACTACTTTAGCAACTCCTCTATTTGAACAATACCTGATCAGCTTTGCAAAAATAACTTGATCAAGCGGCTGACCAAGGCCAGTTAATGGAAGGTTCTCTTGGAGTAAGTCCCTATGCTACGCACTCTACCATTCAACATTTACTACTACGTCGTCACGATTACGGCGGCCATTGTTGCAGTCCCATTGTTGTTGATGCCAGGAAACAAGCTGCTTTGGTGTTATCTCACGGTCTATTCGAAACTAGTCCGCTTTGGCTTCAAACACTTGAACCGGTCAGATTTAGACGTAACGGGGCTCGAAAACTTACCCAACAATAGGCCCTTTATAATAGCGGCTAAACACAGCTCAGAAGGCGACTCTATCTTGATGTTGAATTCTGTCGGCCCTTTCAGAGCGGTCGCTTGGAAAGGTTTGACAAAAATTCCTCTGGTTGGGTTGATTTTAAAGAAAATTGACGCAATCTTCGTGGAAACCTGTGGTGCCGGACAGACTGATAAAAATAGGCTCCATGAGTTGGCTCTCGAAGCCAAGGCAGAAAACATGCCCTTGTTAATTTACCCTGAAGGTCGTCTTGTGCGCCTAAGTGAAGATGACAAGCTTAAGTCAGGCGTTTTCTATCTCTATGAAGAGCTTGGCATCCCCGTTGTCACCATGGCCTCATCTTTAGGAAATATCTGGCAGGCGAGAGATTTGAAAAAAGCGTCGGGTACAGCAACCTTTGAATTCCATGAAGCAATCCAACCAGGCATGGCCAAAGAAGAATTTATGGCACTGTTAACAACCCGCATCAAAGACAGAAGCAGCGAACTATTCGAAAAGCAAAGAAGCTTGGGCCAAGGGCTGTCTTAAGCCTTTGTTGCTTCATACTTAATCCGTTTGGAGAGTTTCATCAGTTCTCTTATTTCAAAAATAAGATCTTCCTTTGTTTCCTTAGTTGTCTCTGGCTGTTCATTGACCTTTTTCATATCGGCAACGACTGAAGAAAGCGCCTGTAACAAAGCAACATTGTCTTGTTTATGACGGATTGGCAGTTCGACTTCTTCTTCCATCATCAATTCAGAATAAGCGATGAAATCCCGCTCACTGAGGTCTTTCAACCTCTCATCAAGCTCTAACCAACCTTCTGCCCAAGCTTGATAAAGGCTAGCAGCAGCGTTAGTGCCTTTGGTGAATCCTTTGTCTTCCCAGGCAACCATTACTCTAACGAATTGCCAAACATCCATTTTGATCGATTTCATCGGTGGTTCCCTTTGTTTGTGAGGACTGCTCATAGTCCTTTGCTCGAAAAAAGAAAACCCTCTGAAGTTTCCTTCAGAGGGTCTTTCAAAAGAAATGGTCGGTGAAGTGCTTAGAACAAGCCTTCGATCAAACCTTCGTCATTCAAGTGAATGTGGTTAGCAGACGGTACACGTGGCAAACCAGGCATGGTCATGATGTCACCACAGACAACCACTACAAATTCCGCACCGTTAGACAAACGAACTTCACGAATTGGCACAACGTGGTTAGACGGCGCGCCTTTCAGGTTAGGATCTGTTGAGAAGGAATATTGAGTTTTAGCAACGCAAATTGGGTAATGACCGCAGCCCTGCTCTTCCAAACGCTTGAACTGATTGCGAACCTTTTGGTCAGCAACAATGTCGTCAGCGCCGTAGATACGAGTAGCGATAGTCTTCATTTTGTCCCAAAGAGGCATATCGTCAGGGTAAAGTGGAGCGAATTGAGCGGTACCGCCTTCAACTAATTCCACAACCTTATGAGACAGCTCCTCTGTACCAGCACCACCGTCTGACCAATGATTGGCTTCAATGGCTTCAACGCCGTAAGCACCAACAACATCGCGCACAGCCTGGATTTCAGCGTCTGTATCAGTGATAAAGCGGTTGATCGCGACAACAACAGGAACACCGTAGCCTTTAACGTTCTTCACGTGACGCTCAAGATTTGTAGCGCCATCGATAACGGCCTGGACGTTTTCAGTCCCAAGATCGTCCTTCTTAACACTACCGTGCATCTTCAATGCGCGGATAGTTGCAACAATCACCGCTGCTTTAGGCTTAAGGCCAGCTTTACGGCACTTAATGTCAAAGAACTTCTCTGCACCAAGGTCAGCACCAAAACCAGCCTCTGTCACTACGTAGTCTGCAAGCTTGAGAGCTGCTTTGGTTGCCATCACAGAGTTACAACCGTGTGCGATGTTCGCGAATGGTCCACCGTGGATGAAACAAGGGTTGTTCTCGAGCGTTTGCACGAGGTTTGGAGAAATAGCATCTTTCAACAAGACAACCATGGAACCAACGCCTTCCAGCGCACGGGCATGAATAGGTTGCTTGTCTTTGCCGTAAGCAACAACGATGTTACCGAGACGACGCTCGAGGTCTTTGAGATCTGTCGCAAGGCAGAAGATCGCCATGATCTCTGATGCCACAGTAATATCAAAACCATCCTCACGTGGATAACCGTTACCAGTGCCACCAAGTGAGTTAACAATTTTGCGAAGGGCACGGTCATTCATGTCCAACACACGGCGCCAAGTTACGCGGCGTTCATCAATGCCAAGCTTGTTGCCCCAGTGAATGTGGTTATCAATCAAAGCAGAAAGCAAGTTGTGCGCAGATGTAATCGCGTGGAAGTCGCCTGTGAAATGCAGGTTAATGTCTTCCATAGGAACAACCTGAGCGTAACCACCGCCAGCTGCACCGCCCTTAACACCGAAACATGGACCAAGGCTTGGTTCACGAAGACAGATGAGAGCGTTCTTGCCGATGCGGTTTAAACCGTCACCAAGGCCAACTGACGTCGTTGTCTTGCCTTCACCCGCTGGTGTTGGCGTAATAGCAGTCACGAGAATCAGGTTGCCATCTTCGCGATCGCTCAACGAATTTAGATAGTCCAGATCCATTTTGGCCTTGTGATGGCCGTACTGGTTTAGATGTTCATGCGGAATGCCAACCTTGTCGGCAATCTCCGTGATGTGAACCATCTTGGCTTCGCGTGCAATTTCAATATCTGACTTAGGCATGTGCCCGCACCTTCTCTTCATGTTAGAGGGACTCGTTTGGCGCGGAACCTACAGGCAAGTAGCAAAATGTAATATCGCTAAACCGACAAATCCTAATTTTTTAGCGCGCTCAGAGGTCGCTTAAAGGCAAATCCACTGAGGGAAAGGATCACAGTCTGGCGAGCCAGTTGGTTAGAAAAGCTGAAAGCCAACGATCAACGTCTGGCTGGTACTTGGCCTCGTCCTCAATCTGTTTCTCCTGGCTATCCGCACCAGCGACACCACGGTAGATGTCACCAGCGTCTCTATGCCAACGTTTCAACAGTTGAGTCGTGACTTCTGGATGAAATTGGAACCCAAAAGCCTTGTCGCCATAAGCTATTGCTTGATGAGGAAAGTTCTCCTGGGAGGTCGCTAACAGCTCACAGGAATCAGGCACAGAAAACTGTTCTTGATGCCATTCAAACATCGGCATCGCTTCTGCCATAAAACCACTAGCCTTGCCCTCGTCGGTCGGTTCAATCATCACGTATCCAACTTCTCTGCGCTGATCTTCACGGCGGCTAACCGTTCCGCCAAGGGCGGCTGACATAATTTGTCCCCCTAAACAAAAACCAAGATAAGATTTACCTCGTTCAATCCAATCTCTGGTGAAGTCTATTTCCGTTTGAAGAAAAGGATACTTATCCATCTCAGTGCAGTTTTGTGTTCCGCCATAGTTAACGACACCATCAAATTCTGCACCTGCTGAGTCTGGCAAATCGTCCCCCGCTGAAGGAAACCGAAGATCGAGCCGGCAACCTTGTGTTCGTAACCAACCTGAAACAAAGTCATCTGTTGGTTCATTTGCGATATGTTGGATCAGTAAAATAGATTTTGTCATTCAGTTCCCGTTTTCAGCAGCTTTTTTTCGGGCTTTTTCAAAAGCACCCATCAAGAATCGCATTTGATTTTGGCCGTAGACATAATCCCCCCCGGCTGGACAGGCAAGCCGTGCCTGACATCCACCTTCAAGGCAAGTACGATTTGGATCGCTTGAAATATGCTCGAAACAAGCATTAACGTCGTAGCCATCATTTGAAAACGCCCCGACGGGACAAGTGATAAGGCAAGGTCGGTCTTCGCAACTGATGCACGGGGACTGCCCAGAAACCGCGGCTGGTAGGTCGACGCTTCTGTCAAAAAGAAGAGCACCTCGAAACGCATGCC
>CAJQQJ010000401.1 GCA_905480445.1 uncultured Alphaproteobacteria bacterium
GTGTTGATTAGGTAGGCCGTCGGTTTCATGGCTGCCAGGCGTTCTGGGTTGACTAAACCGCGCGTTTCTTCGTTTAAAGGGCAGGAAACCGAAAGGAAGTCGCTTTGTTTGAAGACTTCTTCCAGAGAGACTAGATCCACACCCAACAACTTTGCCTGTTTGGGGTCAACAAAGGGATCATGAGCGATGAAACGCATGTCGAGGGGTTTTGCTAGGCGAAAGGCCTCTGCACCGATGTTGCCCATGCCGATGGCGCCAAAGGTTCGACCGACTAGGCCGACACCCATGTGGTCGCTGACTTGTGCCCAACCTTCCGGTCCTTGGCGCGTCAGGCGATCTTTGGCCATCATCTTGGTGGACAGCGTCAACAGGAACGTCAGGATGGAAACCGCCACCGGACGCCTCACACCGCTAGGCGCTATCACTAGTGCGACGTCGTTGTCATTGCAGGCATCCACATCAACCGTGTCATAGCCCACGCCAAAACGGGAAATGATCGAAAGCCTGTCGTCTCCTGGAAATGAATTGCGGTCGAACTTAGCGATCAGCAGAATCAAAGCGTCATAACCCACCATATCTTCGGCCGCTATCCGCCCCTCGGTGACGGGCACATAGCTCCATTCGATCCTGGGATCTTCATCGAAAGGCGTTAAGTCGAACATGGGAAAAGCAGGTGTGCCGTCAGCCTTTAGAAAGTCTGAAGACAGTGCCACACAGAACTTGCTCATTGCCTATTCCCTGCCCGCCTCGGCGTTTTCGCTAATCAGTTCAGTGATCGATTGATAGCCTTCTTTGAGCGCCTTTTGGAAAACCCAGATGTCACCTAGATAGCAAATGAAGTCACAGCCTTGATCAAAGAGCACTTTGGATTCTGCGCCAGAGCCAGCGATCCGACCGACCGAGACTCCTGCCTTGTTCGCGCTTGCCATGATGTGATCGACGGCCTCGACGAACAAAGGATTATCGAACTCTCCAGGAATACCCAATGAAGCGCTGAGATCGAAATGCCCGAGCCAAATGGCGTCCACACCAGGAACGGCGACTATCGATTCACAGTTTTCAACCCCATCAACGGTCTCAATCAAGGGAACAAGGCAGGTCTTGTCATTTGCCGCGTTTATGGCATCCATCACCGGCTGTGGTTGATAGTCATCGTGAGCGATAGCAAAGGCACAGCCACGTGTCCCGACTGGGGGATAGTTGATGGCGTCAACGCCTGCTTGTGCTTCAACGGCTGAGCCCAACATTGGCAGCAGAATACCCTGCCCTCCCACGTCACAGGCGCGTGCAATATGATGGGTTTCTTTTGACGGCGGACGCAGCAGGGTCGCTATACCCGCATCATGCAAGTTTCTGAGCAGGCCTTTGACTGTCTCAAAAGAAAATCCACTGTGTTCCATATCCAACAAGACATACTGCGTGCCACTGGCTTTAAGTATTTGCCCGAGGCCCGACGTAGCAAACTCGCCGATGCAAGTCCCGACTTTCAGTTTCCGGTTCTGAATTAGGTCTCTAAACGTCGCCATTGATAGATCCTTCCTTGGCATCATTTCGTTGTTTACTGCTCAAGTTAGGGCGACGGCCTGGTACCGGTTGAACTTCGTTCTGGAGATAAAACTTTGATCAAAGACAGCCTTATTAAGATCGAGCAACAACCGCCCCTATTCGCGCTAGCTGCGGCATCTAAACTTGCCCCGCAGCGCGAGTAACTCAAAGACAGCCGACACTGACGCACTGCCCGTTCATAATGGTTTAATTGACATCAACCAAATAGGTCAAATGATAGACCTTCTGAGTCTTATCTACAAAATATCTAAGTGTAGGACCAACCCTCGGTTCATTCGCAACCAGCGCCTTGAATTTTTCGCTGTAAGTCACTCTATACTTCCTACTTTCGCCCTCGACCAATTCAACTGTTGAAATGGGCTGGTCGTCAAAGAGAAAGTTCGTTGTTTGGACCTTATCACCATCCCTAAAAAAGGCTCCAACCGATGGCTTGTGATCTAGATTAGAGGAAAACTCGACGATAAATCCATCGGCGATGTTGTCTATGGTTAGATTTTGGCTATCTGGTACGGATGGCTCCGGAAAAAACTCAACCGCTTTGCTGAAAATGTTTCCTTTGTCCCCAACGATCCACCCTTCTGTACCATCTGCCGCAAAAGCCAAATCATAGAGCGTCGGCCCAAAGGCTTCGTCAGGCCACTGTTTTGCCATCGCTGAAGTTAGTTTGCCGTCGCTATAAGTCAGAACCCAACCGCCATCTCCCACAGCGTACCAATGGTTAACATCTTTCCCTCGCTGGGCAGCATTGAAGAGAAGGTTACCCACCTCTGTTCGAGGGCCTAGTTTCCAAACTCCGTCCGAGAAACGCCCCAATTGATCAAAGTCAAACAAAGCCCAGCCATCGGTTCCAGCGTCGTTAAAAATCAGAACGCGAGTATTGCCATAGAAACTTCCAAATAGTTCCTTCGTGGTCCCGAAAAACTTCCCTCCTGCTCGGCTAAGTTCAGCAAGACCACCACCAGCAAACCAGGCATGGTCTCCTTTTTCGTTGGTCCATACGGCCTGAAGATCCTCGCCGCCAACGAAACCACCCGTGTTCCAAAGTGACCACTCTCCTTGGTATACAAAGAGAATTTGCCCCCCTTCGCCAACAGCTATGCCCGTCGAACCGTCATCAGAAACTGCAACCTGATTAATCCTGCGGTCAGTGGGTGAAGTAATCTTCCTCCATTGGTTTTCCTGTAAAGCGAGGATCACCCCTTTATCTCCAACGGCCCAGCCCTTTTGTCCACTGGTATCGAGCCAAACATCACGGATAACTAAACTATCATCGATACCGTCAAGATCAACAGCGCTCCAGGTCCCTTGGTCGTACCTCAGGAAACGCTTTCCCTTTCCGGCCGCCCACCCTCGTTTGAGATCATCAGACATGGCTAAGGCATAAAGGCGTTGCTTCGTGAGTGAAGACGCAGCCTTATCAAACTTATAAGATTCGATTGATCTCAGGCCCTCGTGGTGGATTAGCTTCACTTCCGCAATAGCAGAAACAGTAAAGAAGCAGATGGTCAACAAAAGAGCAATAGCTGTTCTAATCATGCTTTCAACTTATCCCAAATCTAAAAAGGGCGACCCGAAGATCACCCTTAAAAGTTTCACATTATAACGGTGAAAAGATCTTAGTTCTTGTCTTTGTCAACCAAAGCCCCTTCTTTAAGCCATGGCATCATAGCGCGAAGTTTTGCACCGACCTCTTCGATCTGTGAATCGTTCTGCATACGACGGATAGCTTTGAACTGAGGCTGGCCCATTTTCATTTCTGTCACGAAGTTACGTGTGAATGTGCCGTCCTGAATGTCTTTAAGAACGCGCTTCATTTCTGCCTTTGTCTCATCTGTGATGATACGTGGGCCAGAAGCATAGTCGCCGTATTCAGCTGTGTTGGATACAGAGTAGCGCATGTTAGCCAAGCCACCTTCATATAGAAGATCAACAATCAGCTTTGTTTCGTGCATGCACTCAAAGTATGCCATCTCAGGCGCATAACCAGCTTCGACCAAAGTTTCAAAACCAGCCATGATAAGGTGAGAGATACCACCGCAAAGAACAACCTGCTCACCGAACAAATCAGTTTCGCACTCTTCTTTGAATGTAGTCTCGATAACACCAGCGCGGCCGCCACCGTTTGCAGAAGCATATGACAGCGCTAGATCGTGTGCGTTACCAGAAGCATCCTGTTGGATCGCGATAAGAGTTGGTACACCAGCACCCTTTACATACTCAGAACGCACCAAGTGGCCAGGGCCTTTCGGTGCAACCATGAATACGTCAAGGTCAGCGCGAGGCTCAACCAGACCATAGTGGATGTTCAAACCGTGAGCAAAAACAAGAGCAGCACCCTGCTTCATGTTTGCATGGAGGTGATCCTTGTAAAGATCTGCTTGATCTTCGTCAGGAACGAGAACCATAACAACATCAGCCCAAGCAGCAGCTTCAGAAGCAGCCATGACCTTAAGGCCAGCAGCTTCTGCTTTAGGGGCAGAAGAAGAACCAGGGCGAAGCGCAACAGCGATTTCCTTGACACCTGAGTCTTTGAGGTTGTTTGAGTGAGCGTGACCTTGGCTACCGTAACCGATGATCACAACCTTCTTGTTTTTAATCAGATTGATGTCAGCATCGTTGTCATAATAAACGCGCATGATTTTTCCCTTAGTTTAAGTATCCGCTTACCGCGGCAAAAGTTAACAATGATTTCCTAGAGGCCCTGAATTAGAGTCCCAGAGCTTCTGGGCCACGAGCAATTGCCACGACCCCTGTACGGCTGACGTCTTTTAAGCCGAGCGGCTGCATCAATTCAATGAAAGAATTGAGCTTTTTCGGCTTACCCGTCAGTTCGAAAACGAAATGGTTGTGGCCAGCGTCAACAACTCTGGCCTTGAAGATATCCGCAATGCGCAACGCCTCGACACGCTGTTCGCCTTTGGCCACCACTTTTACTAGGGCCAATTCACGCTCAACCAGATCACCCCCGGTCGTCAAATCGCCAACAGCATGGATCGGCACGAGGCGAAACAGCTGCGCTTTGATTTGCTCAAGTACCTGTGGTGTTCCCGACGTTACAATAGTAATGCGAGATAGATTTTGGCCAGCATCAACTTCTGTAACCGTCAAAGAGTCGATGTTGTAACCGCGTCCCGTGAAGAGACCGATGACACGAGCCAAAACTCCGGGCTCATTGTCAACTAAGACCGCGATAACGCGGGATTCAATTTGATCAGCACTCATGGCTATATTCACTTATTCGTACGAGCTGGATTTTCACCAGCCCAAGATAAAAAGGCTTTTAAAGATTGTGCAACGCTTAGACCAGCACCATTCCCTCTTGAGAAACAGGATTGGCGACCTTGTCTTCTTTGGTGAGGATCATGTCGTAGTGCGCCGCGCCCGAAGGAATCATCGGGAAACAGTTCTCATCTTTCGTCACACAGCAATCAAAAATGACAGGACCTGGGGTCTCGATCATTTTCGTTAGCCCCTCTTCCAATTCAGAGACATCAGTAACCCGAATGCCAGTCGCCCCGAAAGCTTCAGCAAGCTTAACAAAGTCAGGCAGAGATTCTGAGTAAGACTCAGAATAGCGACTGCCATGCAGCAACTCTTGCCACTGGCGAACCATGCCCATCCACTGGTTATTGATGATGAAAATCTTGACCGGCAGCTTGTACTGAGCCGCTGTCGCCATTTCCTGAATGTTCATCAAAATCGAAGCTTCGCCAGCCACATCCACTACCAATGCATCTGGGTGCGCGACTTGTGCACCGATCGCTGCAGGTAGGCCGTAACCCATGGTACCAAGACCACCGGACGTTAGCCAATGGTTCGGCTTATCGAACTTGATGTACTGTGCAGCCCACATTTGGTGCTGGCCAACCTCAGTCGAAACAATCACCTTGTCACGGCTGGCGACCATCTCGTAGAAAGTTTTAATCGCATGCTGTGGCTTGATTTCACCTTTTGAAGGCTGCTCAAACTTCAAACAGTCTTTGCCGCGCCACTCGTTGATCTGTCCCCACCACTTTTCCATGCCGGCTTTGTCTAGCTCAGTATGTCGTGCTGTCCAAATACGGGTCAGATCTTCGAGGGCATGACCAGCGTCAGCAATAATTGGCAGGTCGACCATCACGGTCTTGTTGATCGAGCTCGCGTCGATATCGATATGGATTTTCGTTGAATTCGGTGAGAACTCATCCAGGCGACCCGTGATGCGGTCATCGAATCGGGCACCAATGTTCAACATGACATCACAGTTGTACATGGCCAAGTTGGCCTCGTAAGTACCGTGCATACCCAACATGCCGACGAAGTGGTTGTCTGTCGCAGGAAAAGCACCAAGGCCCATCAGCGTATTGGTCACAGGAATGCCACTCATACGAGCAAACTGCGTCAACAACTGAGCCGCGACTGGTCCAGAGTTGATGACACCACCACCGGCATAGATGATTGGGCGTTTCGCCTTAGAAAGCAGCTCGACAGCCTGTTCGATCTTGGCATGTTCTGGCTTAACCTGAGGGCGGTAAGAAATCCGTCTGGCTTCAACTTCTTTGGCCTTGGCGTAGACTGAGGTCTTATTCTGTTGCGTATCCTTCGGGACATCAATAACAACAGGACCTGGACGGCCTGAGCGCGCTACGTAGAAAGCTTCATGAACAACACGGGACATGTCGTCAGCACTGGTTACCAAATAGTTGTGTTTGGTACAGGGACGCGTAATGCCCGTTGTGTCAGCCTCTTGGAAGGCGTCATTGCCAATCAAGTGCGTTGGCACTTGACCCGTCAAACAGACAAGCGGAATGGAATCCATGAGAGCGTCAGTAAGACCAGTAACAGCGTTAGTAGCACCAGGACCGGATGTCACAAGCACCACGCCGACTTTACCTGTCGAACGCGCATAGCCCTCAGCAGCATGAACAGCGGCCTGTTCATGACGGACGAGGATATGGCGCAGACTATTTTGCTGAAACAAAGCATCATAAATCGGCAAAACCGCACCGCCGGGATACCCAAAGACAGTATCAACGCCTTGATCAATCAAAGCCTTGATAAGTGTTTCGGCACCGGTCATTTCTCCTGACATAGGTCCAATCCTAAAATCTCTATTAAAAACAAGTCATAGAAAGACCAGGGGCCACCGAACGGCGACCCCTGGCTTTTTCTTTAACATATTCTTTTTAAAAGCATTTCAGTTTCAGATCAAGCCCTCTTAGAGTGGCAAATTCGCGCGATCTGGGTATTTTTTGGACTCAAAACGTCAAATTGACAAAACTAAATTCTTAAATTGATCTTTATTTTGTAATATAATTTCAAATTCCATCTGATTTCTAAGCCATGTAAGCTGCCGCTTAGCGTAGCGGCGTGTGGATTGTTGAGCCATTGCCACCATTTGATCAAATTCCATAGTTCCTTCGATGAAACCTCGGATCTCTGGCACACCAATCGCACGTAACACTGGTAAGCTCGGATCCAATCCAAGAGCTACGAGAGTTTCAACCTCTTCAATCGCGCCGTTCTGTGCCATCATCGCGAACCGCTGGTCACAGCGTTGATAGAGTTCCGCGCGATCTGGGGACAAAAGTACAGACTGAAAACTATAGCCTTCTGTAACTTCTGGCGGGTTCTCTTTCTGCCATTCCGATAGGCCTTTACCTGTTGCTAAATAGACCTCCCAAGCGCGAATAATTCTTTGCCGGTCATTCTGCCTAAGTTGGGCTGCTGTGTCAGGGCTAACCACTGCGATATCAGCAACCAAACCATCAGGTCCTCGCTCATCATAACGTTCAGTCGCTTCTTGCCTTACGTCTTTGGGAACGTCAGGAATCTTGGAAAGGCCTTCCATCAGAGCTCTGATGTAAAACCCCGTGCCGCCCAGAATGATTGGTTGTTTACTTTGTGAGAAGACTAACTCTATCTCTTTGATAGCGAGTTCCCGCCACAGTCCAACCGAGCAGGCAGTACTGCCAGGCAAGGCGCCATAAAGACGATGTTCAATTCCAGCCATTTCTTCCGGCTGGGGTTGCGCAGTCACGATCGGCAGTTCTTTGTAAATCTGCATGGAATCACAGTTGATAATCACACCGTTGGTTCTCTCAGCGATCTCAAGACCAAGCGCGGATTTACCACTGGCTGTTGCGCCAGCAACTATGATGACTTTCTTTTCCATGAGGGGCTTTAGAGCGGAAGAAGTTCCAAAAAGCAAGAAGCCCTCCTCCAGTTTCGGGAGAAGGGCTTCTAGAAGCTTTAGTTAAGTTAGTAGCTTACTCGGTTTCAGCTTTCGGCAAACGAACAGCAATCCATTGATAGTCACCTGAGCGGAAAACCAGAAGTGTTGAAACGCCAAAACCTTCGTTTTGAGCTTGCTTCAAAAGATCAGCCACCTCTTCTGGGGTTCCAACTGGTTGTTGATCTACTTCAACAATCACATCGCCAGAACGAACGCCCTTTTCATAGAAGACGGATTCACTGGCTACAGCAGTAACTTGCACGCCGGCTTCTGGGTTATCTAGACCAAGTTCGGCTCTCGTCTCATTGTCCATACTGGCAATACGAAGACCAAGCTTTTCTAGGAAAGCATTGTTGGCGTCACCTTCGCCGCCGCTGGAACCTTCTTGTTCAGCTTTAGCAACCTTGGCATCGTCAAGCTCTGAGAGTGTTACGTTAATTGTAACTTCTTCACCTTTGCGCCATACAACAACTTCGACAACTTTACCGACTTCTGTTTCGGCAACCATCAGCGGCAGTCTGCGCATTTCGTCTACAGGCTTACCATCGAAAGAAAGCACAACGTCGCCTTTCAAGATTCCCGACTTTTCAGCTGGGCCACCTGGTGTTGTAGAAGCGACAAGTGCTCCTCTAGCTGAGTCCAGGCGCAAGCCAAGAGCAAGCTCATCGGTCACATGCTGAATGCGTACGCCCAACCACCCGCGGCGAACTTCACCGTGGTCTTTCAGTTGACGCACGATGTTTTTGGCGAGGTTTGAAGGAATAGCAAAACCAATACCAACCGAACCGCCAGAAGGAGAGAAGATTGCTGTGTTAATACCAATAACTTGGCCGTCCATGTTGAAACTAGGGCCACCTGAGTTACCACGATTGATTGAAGCATCAGTTTGAATGAAGTTATCGTAAGAGTTACCCGTTACACTGTCTCTGCCAAAAGCGGAGATGATACCGGCAGTTACAGTGTTGCCAAGGCCAAACGGGTTACCGATAGCCATGAGCCAATCACCAACGCGGGCTTGATCTGAATCCGCCCAGTCAGCAGCAGCGATGAGCTTGCCTTCTGTGTCAATCTTAAGAAGGGCGAGGTCTGTTTTAGCGTCACGGCCAACAATTTCAGCATCAAAGCTATCGCCGTTGTCAAAAGTCACAGAGACTTCAGTGGCACCTTCGATCACGTGGTTGTTCGTAACGATGTAACCGTTGGGGTCAATAACAAAACCAGAACCCAGAGAAGTCGACTTGCGACGGCGCTCTTGCTTTGGCTTGCCTTGGTTGTAACGCTCTAGGAACTCTTTGAAGAGGTCGTTGAATTGCTCGTCTTGAGGATTCTTACGTTTGACTTCGTGAACTGATGAAACGTTCACAACAGTCGGCATAACGCGCTCTACCAAAGGCGCGAAGCTTTCAGGAGCGGCTTTGGCCTGAGTTATTGCTGCGGCCAGAATAGAGGCACCAATCAAAATTGGCACGAGCAGAATAAGTTTGAAATTCTTTAAACCAGTGGAACTGGAAGAATTAAGGACGGGCAAGTTTCTGGATATTGTTGAAACCATGCAGTCAGTCTCCGTTTATAGTTAATCTAGCAAGGTTAGAACCTTGCTTTCTGTTTTTCGACGATTGAACGAACGGCTTTCTGTTAAAAGAGTGTTCATCCGGCTTGTGAAAGCTAATTGGTGGTCAATCTGGGCGAGATTGTGACTTTTACCTGGCCTGGCGAAGGCAAAGTGACAGATCAGCAACAGACACGCTTTTGTGAATTTGCGTTATACAACAAACCAAAGGAGTGCTGCACCTACCAAAACGAACACCAGACCAAATGTTCTGAGAGTGTCATCACTTTGCGTTAGCATTTGCGTAACCGCATTGCGCCAACCGGTAGGCATTAAAGCAATAATGCCGCCCTCAATGAGCAGCATTATCCCTATTCCAACAAGTAAGTCTGTAAAAGTCACAGCCCAAGATTCCCGGACTTACTGGCTTTTGTGCTTGTTAAACTCTTTAAAGAAATCGTTTTCCAAAGACAAAAGCATATAAGAATCATCTTTCGTCAGGGAAACACGGTAGGCCTCCATAGAACGGAAGAAGCTGAAAAACTCCGTGTCTTGACCGTAGGCAGAGTTCAAGAGTCTTGTTCTTTCACCATCGCCCTCACCGCGCAGTAATTCAGCATCACGGCGCGCGGCGGACTCAATGGCAATCTTTTCTCTTTCAGCAGCAGCTTTAATCTCACGCTCTTTCTCACGTCCAAGCGCACGGTTTTGAGCAGCTTCTTGCTCACGCTCAGTCTTCATCCGGTCAAAGACCGTTTTGTTAATCTCCTGAGGAAGATCGGCTTTACCGATACGAACGTCAACGATCTCGATACCAAACTTTTTGGTGTCTTCTGCAGCAGCATCGCGAACTTCATGCATAATTGCAGCACGTTCGTCTGAAAGTATCGCGGGCAAAAGATAGCGACCAAGTGCTTCGCGCAACTGCGTATTGACAGTACGTTCTAAACGTTGCTCTGCAACCGCCTCATCTCTAACGGCCTGAAAGAACTTCAAAGGATCAGAAATTCTATATCTTACAAAGTAATCAACAATGAGTGGCTTCTGATCTTGTAGAATGAATCTTTCACGATCAGGGTCAAGATTCAGCACTCTTTTATCGTAACTTCTAATTTCCTGAACAAAAGGAATTTTGAAGTTTAGCCCAGGCTCGGTAACGATATTCTTTGGCTCACCAAACTGAGTGACCAAGACCTGTTCCGTTTCATCAACAACATAAACCGCACTAAGACCTACAAAAGCCGCAGCTGCGAGAACAATACCTAATATAACAGGTGATTTCATCATGTTTCTCCTACGCTCTAGTTCGAGTTACTTGCGGGTTTTTGAATACCCGGAAGAGGAAGGTAAGGCAGTATTCCTTGGCCAAGTTTTGGATCCATTATCACGGCTCCGCCTTTGGACAAGACTTCCTGCATCGTTTCAATATAGAGGCGTTCTAGGGTAACTTCTTTGTTTTGCTGATAGGCTACCAAAACTTCCAAGAAACGACCGGCTTCACCCTTAGCTTCATTCACAACACGATCTTTGTAGGCTTCAGCTTCTTGTCTTAAAGTTTCGGCTCTACCACGTGCTTTAGGAACCACTTCGTTGGCATATTTCTCGGCCTCGTTTTGGAAACGGTCTCTGTCCTGAAGTGATTTCTGCACGTCGTCAAAAGCGGCGATCACAGGACCAGGAGGTTGAACTGCCTGCAGCTGAATTTCTTCGACCACAATACCCGATCCATATTCATCGAGAATGCTTTGCAAGCTTTCATCGATCGAAATCTGAATTGCTGCTTTACCATCTGTCAAAGCTTGGTTGATGTTGGTTTGCCCAATTGTTTCTCTAAGTGCTGACTCCGCAGCAATCTTTACGGTTTGTTCAGGGCCACGAATATTGAAGAGGTATTTTTCCGGCTCAGAAACACGCCACAAAACAGTCAAGTCGATGTCGATGATGTTTTGATCACCCGTCAACATCAAGCTCTCGAGAGCAACGTCTCGCTTTGAGGTCCCTTGAGCTACGAAGCCAATATCAATCGAGCGAATACGCGTCACATCAACCTTGGTCACTGTCTCAATTGGGTAAGGCAGGTGATAATTCAGGCCGGGTTCTGTCACTGAACTCAGCGCGCCAAACCGCTTCACAACACCACGCTCGGAAGCTTGAACACGGTAGAAACCCATGGCAGCCCAAATCAATAGGAGAATGACTAGAATACCTAGAAATCCCATCTTGCCAAGACCGCCAGGCAACGCGCCTTTTAAGTTCTGCCCCTTCTTGAACAAGTCATCCAAGTTAGGAGGTCTTGGACCATCGCCGCCAGGACCGTTACCGCCGCCACCGCCAGAGCCGCCGCCCCATGGACCGCCGCCGTTATTCTGGTTTCCGCCGCCGCCCCAAGGACCGCCAGAGCCACCCTGATTTTGCCAAGCCATTAAGCTACCTTTCTGATTAAAACGCACGATCACAACAAGTGATCCAATTTCGTTGCCTTATAAGCACTCTACCGCCGCATTGCAAAGTCTCGGAGCAGCGAAGACACCGATTTAATAAGCTTATCTCGAAAGCCGGGACGCAAATTTCAAGGGGTTGACCCATATTAAGAAGAATTGAGCGGGAAAAAGCACTTGCACTCCCCTTCTTCGCCCGTCTATTTTGGCCGAAGAATTACAATAAGGGATCAGGGAGAAAACCATGGTAGAATCTCGCGCCGCCATTGCTCACAAAGCCGGGGCACCACTAACTATTGAAACCGTTAACGTCGAAGGTCCACGTGCCGGCGAAGTCATGGTTGAAATCAAGTCTACTGGCGTTTGCCATACAGATGAATTCACCAAATCAGGCGCTGATCCAGAAGGTCTGTTTCCTGCTATTCTAGGACACGAAGGTGCCGGTGTGGTTGTCGATGTAGGAAAAGACGTCAAGAGCCTGAAAAAAGGCGATCATGTCATTCCTCTTTATACGCCTGAATGCCGTGAATGCGATTACTGCACTTCAGGTAAAACAAACCTTTGCCAGTCAATCCGCATCACACAGGGCCAAGGCCTGATGCCGGATGAAACAAGCCGTTTCTCCATAGGTAAGGACCGCTTGTTCCATTACATGGGAACCTCAACATTCTCGAACTTCACTGTGCTGCCTGAAATTGCCTGCGCTAAAGTTCGTGAAGACGCCCCTTTCGACAAGATTTGTTACATCGGTTGCGGTGTCACTACAGGTATTGGCGCTGTTATCAATACAGCCAAGGTTCAGCCCGGCGACAACGTTGTAATTTTCGGCCTCGGTGGCATTGGACTCAATGTTATCCAAGGCGCCCGTATTGCTGGTGCCAACATGATCATTGGTGTCGATCTTAATCCAGGACGCAAAGCCATCGCTGAGAAGTTTGGCATGACACACTTCGTCAATCCGAAAGAAGTTGAAGGCGATCTTGTACCCTACATTGTCGACCTAACGAAAGGCGGCGCAGACTACAGTTTTGAGTGCATCGGTAATGTCGACGTTATGCGCCAAGCCCTTGAATGCTGTCACAAGGGTTGGGGCGAGTCTATCATCATTGGTGTTGCGCCGGCAGGCGCTGAGATCTCCACCCGTCCATTCCAACTGGTCACTGGCCGTGTTTGGAAAGGTACTGCATTTGGCGGCACTAAGGGCCGCACCCAGGTGCCACAGATCGTTGATTGGTACATGGACGGAAAAATCAACATTGATGACCTGATCACCCACCAGATGCCTCTGGAGAAGATCAACGATGCATTCGATCTGATGCATGCCGGAAAGTCGATCCGTTCCGTCATTAATTTCTAGAATTTTTGAATCTAATTGGGGCTCGTTCAGAAAACTTTTGAACGGGCCCCTTTTTCATTCCCCTTTTAAGAAGGCAAGACCATGACCCTTGAAATCGTTAGCCAGGCTAAATCGTTCGGCGGCACTCAATTCGTCTACAAGCATCATTCAGATGCCAATAACTGCGAGATGAAGTTCTCCGCTTTTGTGCCAGCGCAAGCGTCTCAAGGGCCAACACCGGTTCTCTACTTCCTCTCAGGTCTCACATGTACTGAGGAGAATTTTACCGTAAAGGCCTGCGCTCAGCGCGCCGCTGCACTTCACGGTATCACAGTAATTGCTCCTGACACTTCGCCTAGAGGCGAAGGCGTTGCTAATGACAATGCCTACGACTTAGGACAAGGTGCTGGTTTCTATGTCAATGCAACCCAGGCTCCTTGGGCAGAGCATTTCCACATGTATGATTATGTTGTTGAGGAACTCACCGCGATTGTGGCTAAGACTTTCTCGGTCGCCCCTGATTGCGCTGGCATCACGGGACATTCCATGGGTGGCCACGGGGCCTTGACTATCGGCCTCAGAAATCCAGACAAATTCTGCTCTATCTCAGCATTTGCACCCATCGTTGCGCCGACACAAGTGCCATGGGGTGAGAAAGCCTTCACTACTTATCTCGGTGAAGACAAAACCACATGGCAAGCCCACGACGCAACCGCCCTTGTTGAAA
>CAJQQJ010000402.1 GCA_905480445.1 uncultured Alphaproteobacteria bacterium
CAAGCGCATGAAGTGCTGGATGATCAAGATCGCTGGTGGTCACAAAAAGTTCGGGTTGGCTGACGAAAGGTTTCTGCATGACAAAAGTTACCAAATATTCCAGCCTATGGGAATCCTCTAGTTATGCTGAGGTCTCATTAAGTCTAATTTGGTCTTTTTAAAGAAAAAAGAAGATCAAAATGCGCGAAATTCACTTTTGTCGCAGCCTTGCGCCCGTTGCCTTATAGTGTTGCGTGACGGGCTCTAGCGCCGCGCTCAATTCCTGTCGCGATCAAGCGATCAATTTCGAGTTCTTGGCGGATCATCTGTAGGAGGCGAATTTCCTCATCGGCGGCAATGCCGTCTACGGCAGCCACATCACAGGCCAAAGCGTAAGCTGTTTCTTTCAGCTTGCCTGGCGTTCCCTCTGCAATCAGGTTCAAGACCCTGTCTAAGCCATCGTCATCTGCGAAATGTGCCGCACAATTGGTGGTATCTTCCGGCAACTGCTCCACGTCATAGTCATGGAAGACCGGCAATGATGAAACCAGCTGATCAATGCGGCCAAGCTCGTAGTCAGGAATATTCTGGTCTGCTGCAGACATAAGGACCATAGTGTAGATTAGAGCCTGATGGTGATTGAGCATAGTTTCCCTCGCTTTGAAATATGTTGACCAGTTAATCACTCGGACAGTGACAATCAAGATCTTGTGTTCTTGAACTTGCTAACGTTGGCTACTATTTACCGCTTATGCCTATAGATCACGATATTACGTCTGAGAAACATCAATACTTCGACATAAAAAACCTGTCTGCCCGTGCGAATCTTCACTGCCACTATGCTAACGAGGATTGGTTTTCGTGGGTCAGCGATCATATGTCATTGGCAAGTAATGCAGCTGTTCTTGACGTAGGCTGTGGGCCAGGCTGGTATTGGAAGCGCCGCTCAGAACTGAACTTTCCCGCGATAGAGTTGTCGTTGATTGATCGTTCACAAGGAATGGTTCGAGAAGCAACAACAAGGCTAGAAACCATTAACGTCAAAGGTGCTTTTGTAGCAGACGCGACTTCACTGCCATTTCCAGACTCCTTCTTCGATGCTGTCGTATCAATGCATGTACTCTACCATGTCGCTGACCAAGAAAGTGCACTCGAAGAAGCCAAAAGAGTCTTGAAGAAAGGTGGGAAACTATTTGTAGCGACGAATAGTGAACGTAACTTCTTAGAATTAGGCAGACTAAAGAGCCAAATTTTTGATTGTTCACCGGTTGACTTGGGTGCTCAACACTTTGATTTAACAAAGGCCTGTGAACTGACAGAGCGGATATTTGGGGACATTCAGTTCTCTACCTTTCAGGATATATACAATTGCACTGACGCCGAGGTTGTTGCGGCGAGCATATTGTCTGCTCCACCCGGAGTTCATGCGAACATTAGTCAGAAGAGGGAGCTAAGACAGCTCATTGAGCGCGAGATACAGAAAGGTGGTGGGGGCCTAAAAACTGTACGGGAAGCAGGGATAGTGTCAGCAACAAAAAGTTAGTTCGTATCTATGGCTTCAAAAAGTCTCGCACGGAGTCGAGCGCATCTCTGAGGCCAACCTTTTCGATTTCCACACCTTCAGGGAAGGCGGACATAAGTCTTGTGGGCATCATTGAGTCCAACAGCACAAAAACACCCCGGTCATCGGACTTGCGGATAAGCCGCCCAAATGCCTGGCGCAGTTTAAGTCTCACCAGCCTTTCGTCGTAAGTGCGACCACCAAAGGCTTCTCGTCTGGCTTTGTGTGCAATTGAGGGCCGAGGCCAAGGTACGCGATCAAAAACGATGAGCCTCAGGGGATCACCAGGGACATCGACACCGTCTCTCACTGCATCTGTTCCAAGCAAACAAGAATCCCGCTCGCTGCGGAACATCTCAATCAGGGTTGAAATGCCGATCCGGTCGACATGTTGTGCAAAGAGGTTGATGCCGTTTTGCTCCATTTGGCCCGCTATGCGTTCATGAACACCGCGAAGCCTTGCGATGGCTGTAAACAGACCAAGCCCGCCGCCGCCGGAAGCAAAGAAGAGCTCCCGGTAGGCTGCTGCGATCTGATCAATATCGTCTTTACGGACGTCCTTCACGATAATGACCTTGGTCCGCTCTTGATAAGCAAAGGGTGAATGGTGCAAGGAATGCAGCGCTGGCTGCTCGACCAGATAGCGTGTGCCGGTTGCCTCTTCTGCCGCTCTCCAGTCTTCGACTTCAGTGGCACTTTGATCTCTAAGTGTTGCGGAGGTGAACAAAGCGCCGTGAGCGGTTTGGCGAAGGCATTGAATAAAGGGCTGAGTAGGATCGACGTAATGCCGGAAGAAACCAACGTTGAGGTCGCGACCATCAACACGTTCAACGGCGAACCAATCGATGTATTCTTCTGGTGTCTTTTGCTCCTCCAAAGACAGAAGCATCGCGCGCCAAGATTCCAAACCGAAGATTGCCCGGTTGTCCATTGTGGTGAGCAGGCCATCGATACGTCGACGGTCATCGCTGTCGAGGCTGTCAGCGCCATCGACCAGATGCTTGGTCAATATGGCTTTGAGTTTCTTGAGAGGATCCAACAGTTGCAACAAGGCATTGTCGAGGTTTTTGGCCCGTTCAAGAATGCCGTCGTTGAGTGGGTGGGGTTCACATTCAATCGAGTAAGGGTCACCGGCTTTCTCAGAGCGGGCGTAGACTTGTTGGCCAATGATTGAGAGCAATGACTCGTAAGGGCCAACAGAGGCACCTGAACCCAAGCGGTTCAACCAGCCTGGTGCAGGTAAGATTTTTGCCTTTTCAACGATGTCTCGTGCACATTCATCAAGTTTAGCGTCTTGATCGACGAGGTCTCTGAGGCGCAATCGAATGCCACCGGAACGTCCGCTGCGCCGTCCACCGGCTTCGTTACCGAGTAACCACCGTCGTAGCTCTTGGCCTTCTGTCATGGTGAGATGAGCGCCAAAGGCCGAATCAGCGGCGTCAAAAATATGATGCCCTTCGTCGAAGACATAGCGCGTTGGCATTGTCGCCTCGTCACCACCACCAGCTGTCTGGTTCATGACGAGGGCATGATTGGCGATGACAAGCTCTGCATGTCGGGAAGCGCGCACAGATTTCTCGATGAAACACTTTCTGTAATGCTGGCAAGCAGAGTAAATACATTCACCGCGTCGGTCGGCTAGCTCCAAGGTCTGGCGTGTACCTAGAACGTCCACTAGCCATCCCGGTAAGTCGCCGGAAACCAATTCGCCGTTACGCGTGGCATCGATCCAACGGACCAACAGTGCCTGTGAAATGGCATCGTGAGCGGAGGAGGCCAAGCTTTGAACGGTCTCCTCGAAGTTCAAAAGGCAGAGGTAATTCTCGCGACCTTTGCGAACAACAACCTTGGCTTCTTTCTCTTGTTTCGAGGGATAAAGATTGTCTAATTCTTGGTCAATTTGGCGCTGCAGGTTTCGAGTATAGGTCGACAACCAGACAGGGGCTTTGTTCTTCTCGGCCCAAAGACTGGCAGGAGCGATGTAACCCAGGGTCTTCCCAACACCAGTCCCAGCCTCTGAAACAACGACATTCGGGTTAAACTCCTCCTGCCGAGGAGCAAAAGCACCAGCCGCGGCAACTGCAAAGGCTCTCTGGCCTTGACGAACTTCGGTTTTGTTACGCAGCAGCTCGGCCAGTCTTTTAAGACTCTCTATTTCATCGATGCCATGATGAGAAGAGGGCGGGCGAGGGGCGAAATCCTCCCACTCTTTCAATCTGTCCCAGACCCTGAGCGCACGCCTGGTATCACGCTCCGCGAAACCTTGAGTTATGCCGCAGGCTTGTAGTAGAGGTGCCCCCCACGGCCAAGCGGCCTGGTGCATATGCCAAGCGAGAGGGCCAGCATAGGGGTCGCTATCACCCCGGCTTGTCAGTTCAAGCAACAGCCTTTGCGCTGCTTGAAGAATCGTTAGCGCTTCCCGCTCCAAAGTCTCGGGTATCTTCAGTCCCAAGGCGGTCGCTAAGCCCTTTGCGGTAGGGGTTGTAAACTCAGCAGGTCTGACAAAGGCAAAGAGCTCTAAAACATCCAAGCACTTGGTTGCCGGAATCTGCAAACGCCGCAAGGTTTCGGGAGCATGACACAGCAAAATCAGCTCTTCATTGACGCGAGATCGGGCAGAAATTGGACTCAACTCTTCCACTTCACCGTCGGCGCTCATGTAAATCGCGTGCTTGCGCCCTGCGACGAGTACAGGCGCACTAAATGACGGACCGGGATAAGATTGTTGAGGCTCAGAAGACATGGGATCGCTTATAGTCCGCATCGACTCGCCATACAAACCTTGATCGCCTGTTGACCTCAGTTAATCACAAGCCTAGATATCGCCGCTATGACAGATCTATCGACACTCGCAAAATCCGCTCGCGCTTGGCCTTTTGAGGAAGCGCGCAAACTCCTCGTTCGTACCAAAGGACAAGTGCCCGAGAAGGGCTACGTTCTGTTCCAAACTGGCTATGGCCCATCTGGCCTGCCACACATGGGAACCTTTGGTGAAGTGGCCCGTACCACCATGGTGCGAAAGGCTTTCGAAGCCCTGTGCCCAGATATTCCGACCAAGCTTGTTTGCTTTTCGGATGACCTTGATGGCCTCCGCAAAGTGCCGGACAACGTGCCGAACAAAGAAGCGCTGGCGAAGGATCTTGGTAAGCCTTTGACGAAAGTCATGGATCCCTTTGGCACTCATGCTTCCTTTGGTGAGCATAACAACGCGCGCCTTTGTGCTTTCTTGGATCGCTTTAATTTTGAGTATGATTTCGTTTCGGCGACGGATTACTACACGTCCGGTCGCTTCGACGAAGCCTTGATGCGCGTGCTAGAGACTTATGATGATATCATGGGGATCATGCTGCCAACGCTTGGTGACGAGCGTCGTGCAACTTACAGCCCCTTTTTGCCGATCTGCCCGAAGACTGGGATCGTGCTGCAGGTGCCGGTCGTTGAACGCAACTTGAGCCAAGGCACAATCGTTTACCAAGAGGCGGATGGCACCAAAACTGAAGTCTCTGTTAAAGGCGGTGCTTGTAAGCTGCAATGGAAGCCGGATTGGGGCATGCGCAAGTATGCTTTGGGCGTGGACTATGAAATGGCGGGTAAGGATCTCATCGACTCAACCAAGCTTTCTGCAAAGATTGTGAAGGTTCTGGGTGCTCGCGCGCCTGAAGGCTTTGACTACGAGCTCTTCCTTGATTTGCAAGGGCAGAAGATCTCCAAGTCAAAGGGCAATGGATTGACCATGGAAGATTGGTTGACTTATGCACCCGATGAATCCTTGTCCCTTTACATGTTCACCAAGCCTAGAACAGCAAAGCGGCTTTACTTCGACGTTATTCCAAAGGCTGTTGATGACTATTTGACTTTCATTGGCAAGTTTCCAGAAGAAGACGAAGCGAAACGTTTGGAAAACCCCGTCTGGCATATCCATGGTGGCAATCCACCCGCACCAGAGATTGGCTTGTCTTTCGCTATACTGTTGAACTTAGCCTCCGTCGTGAATGCCGACGATCCATCAATTCTTTGGGGTTTTATCTCGCGCTATCAGCCAGACGCAACGCCAGAGAACGCACCAATGCTTGGTCGTTTGGTTGGTTATGCCATGACTTACTACCAAGATTTCGTGAAGCCGAACAAATCCTACCGCACGCCAACAGAAGGTGAGCAGAATGCCTTGCAGATGCTTCATGATGCCTTGGATGCGTTCAAAGGTTCAACTGATGCACAAGCAATTCAATCCGCTGTTTTTGCCGTTGGTAAGGCAGCGGAATACGACAACTTGCGTGAATGGTTCCAGGCGCTTTATCAGGTGCTTTTGGGTCAGGATCAGGGACCTCGTTTTGGTTCCTTCATCGCACTCTACGGTGTTGAAGAAACCCAGACCTTGATCACAAAAGCGTTGGCCGGTGAGAGCTTAGCCTAAACTTGACTCTTTCCTGGAAGTTCCGCAGGAACTAGCCGGGATTTCTTTTCGTTTGGATTTTTAAGGAAAAGTGATCTCGGCGCGCACTTCGTTCGGTCGGAAAGGTTACTCTTATGAAGCTCTACTTTGATCAGCTGCCCGCGGACTTTGGCACCATACATCTGGTGTCGGATGGCGAGCGGATGGTCAGTTTAGATTTCGAAGGTTTCCAAGAACGTCTCCATAAGCTCATGTCTAAGCGCTATGAGACTTATGAGTTGGTTGACGCGGACAACCCACAAGGTTTCACAGATGTTTTGAAGGCCTACCTGGCAGGCGATATCACTGCTGTTGACGCTATTCCTGTGGATACAGGTGGCACAGATTTTCAGCAGTCTTGTTGGCAATTGTTGCGGAAGATCCCAGCAGGCGAGACCTGGACTTATGGACAGATGGCCAAGATACTCGGCAACCCTAAGGCCAGCCGCGCAGTTGGTATCACCAATTCGCTTAATCCTGTTGGCATTGTGGTGCCTTGCCATCGCGTGATTGGAGCGAGTGGCAAACTCACCGGCTATGCAGGTGGCTTAAACGTCAAAGACTGGCTCCTGAGGCACGAAGGCGCTCAAGGGCAGTTGCTTTAGTTCTTGAGAAAGAGATCCTTGCCGAGACCTGCTTCCCAATCCAACGCTGCCTCGCAGGCTTTGTCGCCAAGTGCCACTAACTTGCCAACTGAGGTTCTGCGATTGAGATCAACATAGTTGGTGCCTGGTGCATTGTTGGTGCTGCCTGCCATCAACTCCTCAAGTGGGAAGCCAAAGCCTTCTGGGTTGAGAGCGAGCCCGGGACAGGCTTCAACAATCGACAGAGCATAGCCCAGTTGTGCTTCTGCCCAGCTTCGTTTTGCGCTGTCATATGAGTTTGCCCCGGAAAGAAAAACACATCCGGTTAAAATCAAGAGAGTCTTATTCATGATGTTACTCCTATCGTGAATAGCCAGATATTAGACTAGTTGATTGGTTTTGTGAAATTGGACAGCTGTTGTGTCCAACTGAACAGTTGACTGTCTTTGTCTCTAGTCTATGTCAAAAGGCTAATAGTCAGAGCAGTTGAGGCTGCTGTCTGGCCATCATTCGATGGTCTTCAAAGGGAGAATACTCATGGACGTATCAGGTAAAAAAGCAGTTGTTTTTGGTGGAACTTCAGGAATTGGCCTCGCGGCTTGTAAACAGCTTATTGAAAAGGGCGCATCGGTTGTAGCGATCAGCCGTGATCCAAGTAAAGCTGGCGATGTGCCGGCTGGCATGACCTTAGAGCAATGTGACGTGCGTGACCGCGACGCCATGCAGGCTTTGTTCGCTAAGTTGGCGCCGTTTGATATTCTAATCTCTGCTGCAACCGGTGGTGACCGGGCTATTGGCCCCTTCCTTTCCATGGATATGGACGGCTTTAAGTCTTCATTCGACAAGATGTGGGGCTACGCCCACGTGGTGCGCTACGGCACTGAACATCTGGCTGATGATGGTTGTATTGCGCTGGTTTCTGGTACTCCTGCCCGTAAAGGCAAACCTGGCCAAATCGCGATCTCCTCAGTGGGCGGTGCGGTTGAGTCTTTCGCTCGTGAAATAGCGCCAGAGATTGCGCCTAAGCGTATCAATGTCGTTGCTCCTGGCAACATCGACACGCCTATGGTGCCGGTTCAGGGTGAAGCCAGAGAAGAGCTTTACAAGAAGATGACAGCGGACCACTTGATCCCACGCGCTGGTTTGCCGGAAGAAGTCGCCAAAGGCATTCTTTTCGTCGTTGAAAATGATTTTGTCACTGGCACCGTTGTTGACGTCGATGGCGGCTGGTTGCTGTCTTAACGACCAAAACCAATGGCTTGAAAGCCAAGATCCTTGCGGCTGACATAGTTGACCGCAAGGATGGTGACGATGGCAAAGAGAAAACTTCCAAAAAGAACCCCGTACCAAACACCTTCGAAGCCGTAGCCTAGGTAGGTTGCGAAAAAAGGCATGGCGATCATTGGCATCAGCGACAAACGCATGATGGTGATCACCATGGTCACCCTTGGATGCTTCAGTGCCTGCATAAAACCACCGCCCAGTGATATGAAACAGAGCGCGGGATATTCGAAGGCGACAATCCTGAGATAGGTCACGGCCTTTTCCTCGCTCTCACCACTAAGCCCAAAGAAACTGACTAGCTGGGGCGCAAAGGCGAAAATGAGAACTCCGCCCAATGTCAATATGATCAATCCCAAAGACAGCGTTTGGCGAAAAGAACTTAAGACGCGGTCAAGCTGTTGGGCTCCCGTGTTTTGACCAACAAGAGCCATCATGGCTGTGTTTAGACCAAAGGCAGGGAGCAGGGCCATTTGTTCGATGCGTAACCCAGCAGTGAAACCGGCCGTCGCAGGTGTGCCATGGGGCTTGACGAAATAGAGCATCAAAATAAAGCCCACCGAAATCGCGCCCATGTTGATGCCAGAGGGAACCCCTTGGTTGAGGATTTGCTTGATGACGTTCCACTGCATGCGAAGGCCGCGGAAAATCATGTGTGCCCAAAGAGTTGTCTGTGACACGCGATAAAAGATGAAAACAAGCCCTAAGGCCTGAGACACAACAGTTGCCCAGCCAATGCCGGCCAATCCCATGGCAGGCACTGGACCCCAGCCGTAAATGAAGAGCGGATCCAGGGCCATGTTAAGGAATGTTGTGGCGATGGAAACAATCGAAAAAGCCACTGTATCACCGACAGCGTTCAGCGAAGAATTGAGCGCAAACATGGCAACGAAAAAGAAGTTAAACAGAATGATCGGTGTAAAATAGGTCAGTCCGGCTTGTGCCACTTCCGTCGTTGGTGCGAGCAGAGCAAAGACGCTCGGCATGAGGAATAGCCCGATTGCCACCAGACCCAGACTGGCGATCCCCGCCAGTAGCAAAGCCTGAACCAATGTTTCGCCTGCACCGGCCTCGTTCTTTGCACCGACCTGATGAGAGACCAATACGGTTGTCCCCATACCGAGGCCCATGGCGAGGGCTAGCATCATTAGGTAGATCGGGAAAGAAACACCAAGTCCCGCAACCGCCTCGTCGGATATCTTCGTGGCCCAATAGGTATCAACAACGTTGTATATAACGGTGAAAAAATACCCGACACTCGTCGGTATAGCCATGCGCAGAATGAGCGGCGCAATCGGGCCGGAGGTGAGGTTCAGTTGAGCCAAGGGAGAAATTCCTAGTGAGAGTTTGGCATCTTTGACAGAAATGGCCTGGTCTGTCACTTATGGAAGTTTACTAAGCGCGAGCAAATCGTCAAAGGAATGAAGTTTATGTCGAGTGTAAACAGCGATGGGGTAAGGGTCGTTAGACTTGGTGGCACCTACACCGGCCAACAGGGTTTCACTTATGGCGCTGGCGCATCAAAGGAGACCGTGGGCGCGCAAAACATCTGTATGAACCTTTTGCCGATGCCTGATGATGCCCGCGCGAAAGTTCACTATCACGACAAAATCGAAACCATAGCGCTAATGTACGAGGGTGAGTGCCATGTCTACTACGGCCACCAGCTAGAGCACAAAGTTCATCTGGTGAAAGGTGACCAAATCTATATCCCCGGCGATGTGCCCCACGCGCCCTGCAACGACAGTGGCGCCCCTTGCACTTGGTTGGTGGTTCACTCTTCCGGCAGCGACCAAGACGGTATTGTTCTGTTGCCTGAGCTGGATAAGTTGATAGCTGAAGACCGAGGTGTTTGAAACTGCGTTCTGTGACTAATTGTTCGGCCAATTCCACTCAGGATCTTCAAAGTTGTCTTCAATTTTTGAATTTTCGTTGTAATCTATTGAACCGTATTTTTCGGCCATGGTTTTTTGAAGTTTAGTAAACTCAAGTGATGGAAAATCAGGATCGCGACGCTTTTCAGAACGTAGGAATCGAATTTTCTCCAACTCAAAATAAATCAAACCAGCAAAGTCCCTTGCTTTGGTTTTGAATTTTGCGTCAAATCTTATGCCTTCTTTCTCGGTTTTGTCGCTTTGGAATGGTGGAATTCGTTTGCCTTCAGAATTTAGTTCATAAATTTGAATTTCCACTATGTGGTGCATCGTTGTGCTTCGATGAAACTCCAATACGGTTGTAGCCTCATAGTAATCATCCATCAGCCTATGGCTTTCTTTACCTTCTAGTAACGCCAAGCAAAACTCAATTATTTCGCCAAGATAAACGGTTCCAATTGTTGTTTTAAACCCACTCCAATGGATTTCTAACGAGGATGCCTCTGTAAATCTGGTGAATCTAACATCCAATTGCTTTTCATGATTTGCTAGTGTTTTCGGCATCGTTTTGCCTTGTTAGCTTTCTGTTTGTCTGGTTGGCATCAAAAATAGTAGCGTAGTTTCCAAACTCTACTGAACCAATCCCGTTTTGCATTCCTCGATCACCTTTCGGCTTAATGCTTCATCACTCAACTGATCAGCAAGGGCTAAGGCAACTTTGGCAAGGAAGACCTCAGACTGTTCGGGGCCGACGGTGTCAATGGCTTGCGCCAAAGCTTCAAAAACAGGTTCGAGATCGCTTTGTGTCATTTTGCTTCCACTTTCTGTCCGTGAAGCTCTGTTAAGAACGAGGTTACTTTTTCAGCCGTGACTTGGTGCCATCGTGCGGCGATATGCAGGTCAGGACGGATGAGATAGGCGGAGCCTTCCGTTGCGCCGTAGATTTCGGCGGCGGTTCCGTCAGCGGGTAAAGCCACCTGGGTCAAGTCTGTTTGCTGCAAGTCAAGCGCCTCACCAAAGATGATAAGAGTGAAGGATTGCCCCAAATGGTCTCCGAGGAAACCAGCTTCTAAAGCAACATCGCTAAACATGGCACCAGGCTTGGGCCCAACCTTGAAGGCTGGATCGTCAGGGGCTGTGATTGGGCTGTCGGCATAGGTATAGGGGGTCATCTGGCGCGGGTTTGCCAGCATGCCAGCACTTTTCCGCGTCAATGCAAGAGACAGTGCTGCGTCTCGTGCCACCTGCCAGCCGTGGCTGGGCGGCGTCATGAAACGCGTACTTTTTTTGGCATTGGTAAAAACGTCCAAAGTCGCACCGCGGCGCTCAGGTGTGTAGCTGTCCAGCAAAGCCTCGTGGGCTTGGCCGTTCAGAACAGAGGCTAACTTCCAACCGATATTGTGCCCATCGGCAATACCATTGTTTAAACCTCGAACCCCGAAAATGGGTACGATATGAGCGCTGTCTCCGGCGAAGAAAACACGGTTCTGGCGGTAGTCGTCTAACAGAAGCGTATTGGCAGAATAAACACTCCACCACTCAAGACCCCAGTCGCCTTCGTGGCCGATTTCTTCCAATACTGCCGACACAGAGGCTCGAACCTTTTCTTCTCTTGTCGCCTCTTCCGCGCTCTCATCGTCACGCAATTGATAGTCAATGCGCCAGATGTTTTCGGGTTGGCGATGGATGAGTACGGTTCCACCGCGCCGGGAAAGAGGATCAAAAAGCGCTCGGCGTATAGTCGGGTAATCGTGATCCATTTGCACGTCAGCGATGACATAGCGCCCTTCGTAATTCTCGCCTTTCAGACGCAATCCTGACAGCTTGCGAATGGTACTGCGTGCGCCGTCAGCGGCAACGACCCATTGGGCGGGCAAATCGTAAGAGCCGGCACAGTCCTTAACCCTGAGTTCAACTTGCTTGGTCTCTTGTTTGAGCCCCACGACTTCACTTTGCCAACGAGCCTCAATCAAGTCTGAGCTTTCCACTGCCTGCCAAAGGAAAGCCTCGATGTACTGTTGCTCCAGGTTGTACATGGGGCGAAATTTTTGATTTGAGTCGTCTGGCATGTCGAACTCAAGAATTTTCTTTCCACGATAGAAGCTTCGCCCCTTGGTCCATCCTAGCGATTTCTCAAGAAAGGGATCGACAAGGCCTAAGCTGTCCAGGATATGGAAGCTTGAGCGGGAGACGCAGATTGCGCGGCTGCCGTCGTTGAATGTTGACTTGGCTTCAAGCAGGATCGACTTTATACCATGGCGCGCTAGCGTCAGCGCAGTGACCATCCCAATCGGACCGGCCCCGACAATCGCAACGGATCGTAAGTGTTCAACCTCGCAACGTTTTGGCGCTTCGAAAAAAGGATAGTCGAAATAGAGTGATTCTAAATCACCTCTGCCAGCGGGACGCATTTGACCTCTCCTTTGATGCTTTAATCAACACCATCCATGCCCCATTTCTGGCGCAGGAGAGCTGCGGCTTCTGACCAGTCACGCACACCAACCGATTGGCTCCAGGCTACATGCTGATGTGACAGCCTATCGACCATGGGTTTGTTGCGAGTGCTTAAATCATTGAGTTCCGTGCGGTCCTCATCCATCTGATAAAGCTCCCAATCTTGGCCGTGGCGCTTGACGAGTTTCCATTCGCCATCGCGAACAGCCATATTGCCCTCATGCTCCCAATAAATCGGCTGCTCCCGTTGCCAATCCTTACCAGCTAACAAAGACAAGAGGGAGACACCGTCCAGGGGTTGAATTTCGTGACCGCCGACCTGGTCGGGGTAGGACGAACCAGTAGCTTCGAGGATCGTTGGCAGAATATCAACCACATGGGTTGCTTCATGTCGAACGCCTTGAGCTTCTCTGGCCATTGAACGATCAGCGGCGTGGAAATACCACCTTCATGAACCCAGTGCTTGAACAGGCGAAATGGGGCGTTGGAGGCATTGGCCCAAGGAAGGTCATAGGACTGAAAGGTATCCGCCCCGCCGGGTCTAACGTCGGGCCTGTTGCCCATGGTCACCTGGATGCCGTTGTGAGTGGTGGTGGGGTAAAACTGCGCCCAGCCGTCTTCCGCCATAAACTCAGCACAGCCGCCGTTGTCGGACAGAAAAAGAATGAGCGTGTTGTCTTCGATCTCAAGCTTTCGCAAACTGTCGAGCACTCGCCCGATGCCTTGATCCATACGATCAACCATTGCAGCATAGGTTGCCATCTTGGCGGCTTCCCAGTCTTTGTGCTCGATGGATTCCCAGGGCGGAGCGTCTTCGTCTCTGGGAGAAATATCCCTGGGGTTTAGCACCATCTTGCGGCCGTTCATCTCTTCATGGCGAGCAGTACGAATGGCGTCCCAACCTTTGTCATAAACACCATCATACTTGGCGCAGTCTTCCGGATGGGCATGCAAGGGCCAATGGGGTGCAGTGTAGGCGAGGTAGAGAAAAAAGGGCTCTTCTTCCTTGGCGTTATCCTCAATCATCGTCACGGCTTTTTCAGAGATCGCGTCCGTTAGATGAAAATCGTCATCATAGATTTCAATACGGCCGTCATCTTCCATCAAGTAATGCGGAGAAAAGAAGGAACAGGCACCGTCATGAATACCAAAAAAGCGATCAAAACCGCGTTGTTTGGCGGTCGGGTGTTTTATGTCGCCCGGTGTCCAGTCGTCATATTCTCTGGGGCCAAATTCTCCGCCGACATGCCATTTACCAGACATGAGTGTTCTATAGCCATTGAGACGTAAGACTTCGGCGATTGTCGCTGAATCGTTTCTAAGAAAACCTTGGTAGGCCGGACTACCAAAGTCGGCTGTCATATGGCCAATGCCTGCTTTGTGTGGGTAAAGGCCAGTTAGAAGAGAGGCGCGCGTTGGGCAACAGCGGGCACAATTGTACATGGCCGATAGAGCCGACCCCTTCGCCATCATCCCATCTATATTGGGTGTTTTGATCTCGGAGCCAAAGCAGCCAATATCTGCAAAGCCCATGTCATCCGCTAGAATCAAAATGACATTAGGTTTTGCAGATTTAGTCACCTTACTTTTCCTGTGGCGACGGTGCGATCACTGACATGATTTTCTGAGATCGCCATTTGCCATCTTTTTTGACGGATTCTCGTAGGATCCCTTCAGGATGAAACCCAACTTTGCGGTAAAGT